>JALWQC010000410.1 GCA_027080755.1 Paracoccaceae bacterium | reverse complement strand
CCTGTATACACAGGCGCTGGGCCACCCTTTGGTGCAAACGGTGTTGGAGGCCTTCCCCGGCGCCGAGATTCGCGATGTGCGCTCCAACGGCTTTGACGACATAAACGAGGGGGTCGTGCCGATTGATCCCGATGATGTCGATGATAATTGGGACCCGATCGATCCTTTTTCACAGGATAGTTGAGAAAAGTCATTTACCCCTGTGCTTGTATTAATTAGAACTAACCTAAATGTGCCGTGCCTTAAACATCGGAGCTTGTAATGCAAATGTCGTATCTTACACGTCTTGGCGTGACGATTTCTGTATTGATTACCAGTTGTTTTATTTCTGTCGTCCCCGTTTCCGCACAAAGCGATGCCGCCGATGATGCCAAACGGCGCATCAATCTGGCAGGGCGTCAGCGTATGTTTTCGCAAAGGATGTCGAAAGCGGCCTGTTTTATCCTGACCGGTGTCGAGGTCGAGAAGCACGAAAAAATGCTGCAAAAGACCTATGATCTGTTTGCCGTAACCAACGATGCCTTAAGCAACGGTAGCGATACGCTAGAGTTGAAGCCCGAACGCAATCCCGCGGTTTTCGTCGCGCTGACCCGCGTGCAGAAGCGCTGGGACGATTTTGCCCCGAAGGTGCAGACTGTTCTGGACAATCCTGATATTGATGTCGCGACTCTGGCGGACCTGAATGCCTCGGGTCTGGCGTTGTTGAAGGACATGAATACGGCCGTTAATTTCATCGCCAAAACCTACGGGGACCAGCTGCCGGAGTTGCCGCTTATTCTGGCGGTCACGATCGATCTGGCCGGTCGCCAGCGTATGTTTACGCAAAAGATGTCCAAGGATTTCTGCCTGATCGATGCCGGCGTGGAGCCCGACGCCAACCGCGCCGATCTGGAGGCAACCGCCCAGTATTTCACTGCCACGCTTGATGCGCTGATTGACGGTTTCCCGGGTGCGGTTATGGCCGCCCCGAATGACGACATCCACGCCAAGCTTCTGGAAGTGAAGGCGCTGTGGAAAGAACCTGCCGCCGTTTTACAGGCTGCCGCCAGCGGGGGGCCGATTTCCGAGGCGGACCGTTTGCTGATTGCCGACAAGATGGAAGAGGTTCTGGTTACTATGAACGAGGCCGTAAAGCTGTATGAATTCGTGGATGGAACCGAAAGACGTTAGGTCTTGGCTGACCTCGGATTGGTGAGTCTTTACAAGTTATGCATTAATTGATAACTGCTTGGCGGATCATTCGACCACAAGCGGGTCTGACTGTGAAAATATTTGATAAACCAGCGATGCGTCTGGCCGTTGCAATGCTTGGCGCCGCGACAGTTTCCTTTGTTCCGCCGGTCATGGCCCAAACGCCCGCCGCTGACGAGGCAAAGCTGCGGGTAAACCTTGCCGGCCGTCAGCGGATGTTGTCGCAACGCATGGTGAAATCCGCCTGTTTCATCACGATGGGGGTGGATGTTGACGGGCAAAAGGACGTCCTGAAGTCTTCTATCGAAACTTTTGAAAAAACCGCCAAGGCATTGCAAATCGGGGATGAGTCTTTGGGTTTGGGGCTGGAAAACAATCCTGCGATTCTTGTTGGTCTGGCAAAAGTTGATGAAGATTGGACGCAATTTGCCCCCGTTTGCAGGATATTCTTGATGGTAAACCGGCCGACGCTACGACATTGGGGGAAATTGATGCGGCAGGATTGCACCTTCTTGAAGAAATGAACGACACGGTTGGCGTTATTTCCAGTAAATACGGCGCGGAACTTCCCGAATTGCCGGCCGTTGTGGGGATGACCGTCAATCTGGCCGGCCGTCAGCGGATGTTGACGCAAAAAGCCGCAAAAGAGGCATGTCTTGCCGCCGCCGGTGTGGACCCGCAGAAAAATGTCGCCAATTTGACGGAAAGCCTGTCGTTGTTTGATGCAACGCTTGATGCCCTGATTAACGGCTATGCCGGCACGATCATGCCCCCGCCCAACGATGAAATTCGCGCCAAGCTGTTGCAGGTCAAGGATCTGTGGACGCCCGTAGACAAGATTTTGATCGGCATTACCAAGGGCGTTGTGCCCTCGAAATAGGAACGGCAGATCGTGGCCTCTGATGTCGAGGCGGTTCTGAAGGCCATGAATGAAGCCGTTGGAATGTATGACAAGGTTTCCACCACCCAATAGGCGCATTGCCATTTGCCCCCTGGCAGCCTATTTCTGGTGTTAACCAACCAGAAAGGATTTCACATGCTCAAAGGTCTAGGCGGGCTTGGCGATATGGCCAAGCTGATGAAGCAGGCAAAGGAAATGCAGGGCAAGGTGCAGCAGGCGCAAGAGGCGCTTGAGGATATCATGGTGACCGGTGAATCCGGCGCCGGCATGGTCACTTGCACCGCCAATGCCAAAGGCGAGCTGAAGGGGCTGAGCATCGACCCCGCCCTGTTCGTCCCCGAGGATAAAGAAGTGGTAGAAGACCTGATCCTTGCCGCAATCAAGGAAGCCCAGCTAAAGGCGGCCGAGGCGGCGCAGGCCGAGATGGCCAAGGCGACCGAGGGTCTGCCCCTGCCCGAGGGCATGAAATTCCCGGGCATGTAATGGCCGGCACTGCAGGGAAAGAGGTCGAACACCTGATCGACCTGATGGCCAAGCTGCCGGGCCTCGGCCCGCGCTCGGCCCGTCGGGCGGTGTTGCAGCTGATAAAGAAGCGCGGCCTGTTGCTGGAACCCCTGGCGCAGGCCATGGCCGAGGTGGCGATCCACGCGCGCGAGTGTGGCATTTGCGGCAATATCGGCACCTCGGAAACCTGCGAGATCTGTCTGGATCCCAAACGGGACGAAAGCCTGATTTGCGTGGTTTCCGACGTGGCGGACCTGTGGGCGATGGAACGCGCGTCGGTGTTCAAGGGCCGCTACCATGTGCTTGGCGGGGTGCTGTCGGCGCTTGACGGGGTCGGGCCGGACGATTTGCGCATCCCGCAGCTGGTCCGCCGCATTGCCGACACCCGGGTTACCGAGGTGGTCCTCGCCCTCAATGCCACGATCGACGGGCAAACCACGGCGCATTACATCGCCGACCAGCTGTCGGACAGTCCGGTGGAAATTACATCCCTCGCCCAGGGCGTCCCGATCGGAGGGGAGCTGGACTATCTCGACGACGGCACAATCACCGCCGCCCTGAAGGCCCGCAAAACCTTTTAGACGAAAATAAAGTCGTTGGCGTCCAGCACGGATCCGGCATCGGCTGCAACATGGATGACATGGCTGGAATCAACCGTCACGTCGAAATTCCCGCCGCCAAGATCGGTAATCGCCACATCCGCCATGGTATAGGCCGTGCCGTCCCCGTTCAGCTTGATATGGTCAACACCATCCTCGAAATCGGTGATGGTGTCGCTGGATGTCGTGTCCGAGAAATCCTTGGTGCGGCGGAAAATAAAGGTGTCCGCGCCGGCACCGCCGGTCATGGTGTCCGTCCCCAGGCCACCCCGCAGAACATCGTTGCCGCTGCCACCCTCAAGCGTGTCATCGCCCTTGTCGCCGCGTAGCTGGTCGTTACCGGAGCCACCCCAGACAACATCATCCCCGCGCCCGCCGACAAGGTAGTCATCCCCGCCGCCGCCGGTGATAACATTGGCGGTGAAGTTCCCCTTGATGGTGTCGTTCCCTGTGCCGCCAATCGCGTTTTCGATAACCACGTCATAGGCGATCGCCAGATTGCCGATGCTGCCCATAACGTCCGAGATATGCCCGTCCCGCAGCACAATATACTGCGCCCCGTTTTCCCCCGAGAAGTCGAGCGTATCAACACCGGCGGAATCAAAGATCGTCAGCGAAACATTGTTGGTAAAGCTGGTCAGATCATCCAGAACGCCACCGGCATTGGAATTATACCCGTAGGTCGTGTCCCCGGTCCGCGTTCCGGCATCCGCTACAGTTATGCCGTAAAGGGCCTGAATGGCCAGAATATCGGCAATCTGCGGCGTCAGGACATAGGCATAAGATGCAGCCGTCGTTCCGTCCGCACCGGTTGTGTTCGTGTTTTCCACCTGATCGAAATAGGACATGATCGTGGCCTGCCACGAATCATTGGGGAATGCCGCGTCGGCAGGAAAGCTGGCGTTCCCGTCATAGGCGCCGGGATGGCTCAGCCCCAGAACATGGCCGATTTCGTGGATGTAGGTCTGGAAGGAATAGGTATCCAGAACCGCATTGCCCGACCCGTCCGTGTCGCCGCTAATCCAGTTGGAGCTGATATTGACAGAGCCGCTGACGGAAATTCCTGCCTGCGATCCCGATGTGTAATAGCTGGAGCCGCCATAGGCGCCGGCATTGGTGTTTTCAAAGGTAACCGTTGCGGCCCCGGCTGTGCTGACCTCGGTGAAATTGATGCCGGTAATGTCATGCCACATGGCAAAGGCCGCCGTGGCAAATTGCTGGCCGGCTGTGCTTAGACCGCCAACATAATAGGTTATCGTATCCCCGGGCTGGACATTGTAGTGATGCGCAATAGTGCCATCGGCCACCCAGCCCATTTTCCAGAGATAGGTAACAATCGGATCGGTTCTGTTTACGGTCATGGCTGGGCCTGTCAAAGATAATTGGTGTTATTTGGGCAATAATAGCCGGAACCGGTAATAAATCAATTGTTAAGAAAGGCCGAAACGCTAGTTTTCCCTGGCGATATCGCGCAAAAGGGGCAGAAATCCGCGTTGCAGGACGCTGGCATTCAGCGGTGCGTCGGAGATGCTGATGTGCAATTCAGGGGTTTCCCCTGCCGATTCCCCGCTCCGCTCCCATGTGACAGAGGCCGCCAGCAGCCCCTGATTTATGGCCGTGGCGTTCAGGGTCAGGGCCATGTCCGCCGTGCGGTTATCCCGGGGCGGTTCGACTTGTGCGCCGTCCCACAGGGCGGCAATTGCCTCGTAAAAGGCGGGGCAGATCTGCGCGGCATAGGGCACGCCCGTATCCCCCGTTATCAGGCATTCGGCGCTGATCGTGCGTATTTCCGGTTTCTGTGACATTGCAAATCCTGTTGTGGCAAAGGCCAGTCCTGCCAGTGCAAGCGCAAGCGTATTGCGTCGGGGGTGGTCCAAGGTCGCCTCCTATTTCTTGCGCGACTGTTTCTCCACAATGCCGGAAACTCCCTCGCGCCGTTCCAGTTCCTTTAGCACATCTTCCCAGCGAACGCCACGGGAGGACAGCATGACCAGCATGTGGAACAGGACATCCGCGGCCTCTTCCGTCAGGTTTTTGGGGTCGTCCTTGGCGGCGGCGATGATGGCCTCTACCGCCTCTTCGCCGAATTTCTCGGCGCATTTATAGGGGCCGCGGGCGAAGAGTTTCGCCGCGTAGGAGTTTTTTTCGTCCCCGCCTTTGCGGCTTTCGATTTTGCGCGCCAGACGCGTTAGAACATTTGCCATTATAGTCTTACCGGAACCCCGGCCTCCTGCATGTATTCTTTGGCTTCGTGTATGGTATACTCGCCGAAATGGAAAATGGAAGCGGCAAGCACGGCCGAGGCGTGGCCCTCTGTCACGCCGTCCACCAGATGTTGCAGATTCCCCACCCCGCCCGAGGCGATCACCGGAATATGCACCGCGTCGCTGATGGCGCGGGTCAGCGGCAGGTTGAACCCCGCCTTGGTGCCGTCCCGATCCATAGAGGTCAGCAGGATTTCCCCCGCCCCCTTGCTTTCGACCAGACGCGCGAATTCCACCGCGTCGATGCCGGTGGGTTTCGATCCGCCGTGCGTGAAAATCTCCCATTTTCCAGGGGCGACGGTTTTGGCGTCGATCGCCACGACAATGCACTGGTTGCCGAATTTGTTGGCGCTGTCCGCGACCACCTCGGGGTTGGCAACGGCAGCGGAATTGAACGACACCTTGTCGGCCCCCGCCAGCAGCAGCTTGCGCACATCCTCGGGCGTGCGCACCCCGCCGCCGATGGTCAGAGGCATGAAACACTGTTCCGCCGTGCGCGACACCAGATCATACATGGTGCCACGGTTTTCCAGCGTTGCGGCAATGTCCAGAAAACACAGCTCGTCCGCGCCGGCGGCGTCATAGGCCTTGGCGCTTTCCACGGGGTCGCCGGCATCGACCAGATCAAGGAAGTTCACCCCCTTGACCACGCGGCCGTCCTTTACATCCAGACAGGGTATTATGCGGGTTTTAAGCATCCTGTTCCCCTTTCAGAAAGGCTGCCGCCTTTGCCACATCAATCGCCCCGTCATACAGCGCCCGCCCCGAGATCGCCCCGTCCAGCGGCGCGCCGCAGTCTTTCAGCGCGGCAAGGTCGTCCATCGAGCTGACCCCCCCCGAGGCAATCACCGGAATGGAAACCGCATTGGCCAGCGCTGCCGTCGCCGCCACATTCGGCCCCTGCATGGCGCCGTCGCGGTCAATATCGGTGTAAATGATGGCGGCGACACCCGCGTCCTCGAATTTCCGTGCCAGATCCAGCGCGGTTGTGTCCGTGGTTTCGGCCCAGCCTTCCACGGCGACCATGCCGTCGCGCGCGTCAATCCCCACGGCGACCTTGCCGGGGAAAAGCCGCGCGGCCTGTTTCACCAGATCGGGATCGCGCACGGCAACGGTGCCAAGGATCACCCGCGCCAGCCCCTTGTCCAGCCAGCGTTCGATGGTGGCAATGTCGCGGATACCGCCGCCCAGTTGCGCGGGGATATCGCAGGCCTTCAGGATGGCCTCTACCGGCGCGTCATTCACCGGCGCACCGGCAAAGGCCCCGTTCAGGTCCACCAGATGCAGCCAGTCGCAGCCGGCCTTCTGGAATTCCAGCGCCTGCGCGGCGGGGTCGTCGCTGAACACGGTGGCCTGATCCATCTCGCCTTTGAACAGGCGTACACAGTTGCCGTCTTTCAGGTCAATCGCGGGGTAAAGGATCATGGCGGCATCTCCGGTTTGTATGATACCTGCGTGATACCCCTATCTATATGCCGGTTGCAAGCCGTCCGTCCGGCAAAGCGGCATCCGGTTTTTCATATGACGTTCGACCAGATGCTGCACCCTGCGCCCCTTGGCCAGTTTTCGTGCCGGCGCGGGTGGTGTTAGGCCCATATTCCCGAGATCCATCCCCAGCAGAAGTTGCAGTTCCTGCCTTTCCTGCGCCCCCAGCGCGCGCCAGGCCTCTTGCCCCAGATAGAGGCTTTCTGCCTCGGCGCCATTGGCATAGAGGATCTCGTGCCGGTCCATCAGGATATGGTAATAGGTGATATTTCCGGTCACAGGGGCGGGTGCCACCCCCGCCAGTCGCAGCAGATCCTTGGCGGGGACCAGCAGCTCGTCCGTGCCGAACATCCGGCGCGCGATTTTGGAGCGCAGCAACAGGCGGTGATGGCGTGATACCTGCAGGTCCTGCGCGGGCATATTGTCCCCCAGCGCCCCTTTGGGGATATGTATCTGGTTCAGGGCCGGATTGCGTGCGATTTCCGTGCGGGAATGGGTGCGCGCCCCGATCCAGCGGATCTTTTGCGGCCCGTGATCCCGTGTCAAAAGGCTATCGCCGGGGCGCAGGCGTTCAATCCGGCGCGGGCCGTCGGGGGTGTCGAAAACCGTTCCGCCGGTAAAGCAGATATTGTTGACGCCTGGGGTCGGGGTGACGTTGTTTACAAAAACACTGGATCCGTCCGGTGCCCGCTGGATGGAAAACCCGTCCATATCGGTCCCGAAATCCTCGCTTAACCCCGACAGGGTGGCGGTGGCGGAAAAACCGGCATAATCGGTGGGCGGATTGTCCAGCGGGTCCCCGTTGAAGGTCGCGGCGATATACTGGTCGCTGCCCGGATCATAGACAACGATATTGTCCCCGCCGTTGTTGATGACCGCCGTCCCCAGCCCCGCATCGAAAAACAGGTCCCCCGGATTGCCCGTCGGCAAGGAGCCACCGGCCTGCACGCCGGTCATGACCATCGCATGGGCGCCGGATTGCAGGATCGTGCCGGAAGGAAAGGTAAACCAGTTGCCCCGCCCCATATCCCACAGCTCCAGCCCGGAAATATTTATATCGCTGCCGGAAAGGTTTACCAGCTCTACGAATTCATCCGTATTGCCGGCGGTGCCGTTGCCGTCGGTGTCATAGTTGTTGGCGCCGTTCGGATCGACCAGAACTTCGTTGATTGCAATGCCGCCAAGAAGGGTGCTGGCCATAGGTCCTGTACATCTATTTGTGTGCGAAAGGGCGGGTACTTTGAAATCCACACCAATAGTTACCGGCCTATAATGACGAGCCCGGGGAGGGCTGTCAAATCCGCCCGCCCTGGCAGGGGGTTGTCAGGTAAACCTTGACCCAAAGCACGGTTTCGGGGTGTCATACCCCGATAAAACAGGAGGAAACGATGAAAAAAGCTTTATTTGCCCTTGCTCTGGCCCTGCCGGGGATGGCCAATGCCGGCGTGCTGAGCGGCACATTCCAGACAGCCCCGGGGGACAGCGGGAATTTCCTGCATGTGGAAATCGGGCCTTGCAGCAGTAACGCCAGCCTGACCTGCGGCACGATTGTGCGCAAATACAACGCCGACGGGTCGCTGGACTCTGCCTATGAAAACCTCGGCAAGCCGATTATCTGGGACATGGTAGATCAGGGGAACGGCCACTGGGGCAAAGGGAAAATCTGGGCGCCGGACCGGGACAAGACCTATAATTCCAAGATGACGCTGAACGGCAACAAGCTGAAGGTAGAGGGATGCGTGCTGATCTTCTGCCGCAGCCAGACCTGGCAGATGCTGCCCTGACCTAACGCAACACGGGCGCGCCCAGTTTGCGGGTGCGTCCGAATATGTTTTCCGCCCCGTAGGGGGCATTGACCAGCACCAGCCCGCTACCCAGCATGCCTTTGCCATCGTTCAGATCGAAGGCAACCTCGTCCTTGATATAGGGCAACTTCAGGGCCGCCAGCATATCCGTATGGCGCGCGGCTTTCAGGACCGGATACCAGATCATCACCGTGGCCTCGGGCCATTTCGCTACCAGTTTGCGGGTGAAATCGGCGGCCTGTATGTATTCGCTTTTCACCTCGTAAGAGGGATCCACCAGCACCAGCCCCTTGCGCGGTTTGGGCGGAGAGATCGCCAGAACCCCCTCGTATCCGTCCCGATGGTGGATGGCGGCCTCGCCCTCCAGATTGGTTTTCAGGGCGGCGAACTCGGCAGGGTGCAATTCCATCAGGTGCAGGCGGTCCACTTCGCGCAGCAGGCTGGCCGCCAGCGCAGGCGAGCCGGGATAGGCCGTCTCCCCGTGCAGCGCCCGCACATTGGCAAGCGCTTCGCCAAAGGGGCCGTCGGGGGGCGGAATGCGGGCAATACCGGCCTCTGCCTCGCCGGTTTTGGCCGTTTCCGGCGCCGCCAGATCATACAACCCGCGCCCCGCATGGGTTTCCATATAGGAAATGCCGCGCGGCTTGCGGGTCAGCAGGGCCAGCAATTCCGCCAGCGCGATATGTTTGTGCAGGTCGGCCGGACCGCCGGCATGATAGGCGTGTTGATAGGACAGCATGGCCCGTTGCTATCCCAGACTGGCGGACCCGTCCACCGTAATTTCCGGTTGAAAATGCGCGGCCTGCAGTTTAGACACATTCTAAAGTAACCAAACGGAGGTAATCCCATGAAGCCCGGAATCAAAGTTCCCGACGTAACCTTTCACACCCGCGTGCGCGATGAATCCATTGGCGGCGACAATCCGTTCCGCTGGCAGGATATGACAACGGACGACTACTTCAAGGGCAAGCGGGTCATCCTGTTTTCCCTGCCCGGTGCCTTCACGCCCACCTGTTCCACCTATCAGCTGCCCGGCTACGAAAAGGCCGCCGACGAATTCCGCGAACTGGGGATCGACGATATCTATGTGATGTCCGTGAACGATACCTTCGTGATGAACAAATGGTCCTGGGATCAGGAGCTGAAGAACGTCAAGGTCATCCCCGACGGCGCCGGCACCTTTACCCGCCTGATCGGTATGCTGGTCGATAAATCCAACATCGGCTTCGGTATGCGCAGCTGGCGCTATGCCGCCATCGTCAACGACGGCGTGATCGAAGCCTGGTTCGAAGAGCCCGGCCGCGCCGACAACCACCCCGAGGACCCGTATGGCGAATCCTCGCCCGAAACGGTGATGGCCTGGTTGAAAGCCAACAAATAAAACCGATATGAGGAACGCGGGGCATCGAACCCCGCGTTTTTCTTTGGGGGGATGGTATGGTTATCCTGATACTGCTGGTGCTGTTGCTGTATGTCGTGCAGACGTTTCTGCCCTCGGCCATCATGTCGCGCGAGGTCGGCCCCGAGGTCATGCATTACGCCGGCGGTCCGCGCGACCATCCGCTGAAGCTGACAAAAAACGCCGGTCGGGCCTTGCGCGCACTGCACAATATGAACGAGGCGATGTTCGTATTCCTGCCCCTGTCCCTGCTGGCGGTGCATTTCGGCCTCGATTCCGGCCTTGCCCTTTGGGGCGCGGTGGTGTTCCTGCTGGCCCGCATTGCCTATGTGCCGGCCTATATTACCGCCATCGGCCTGACGCGATCCATTGTCTGGACGGTGGGGCATATCGGGTTGGGGATGATGGCTTGGGCTGTGGTGGCAAAGGCGCTATAAGGCGTAACGAACACCACAAGGAAACCTGATGCCCGATACCAAGGAAACATTCCGCCACCGCGTATTTGTAAACCTGTTTACCGAATATTGGCCGGGCAAGGGATTGTCGCCGGTCAATATGGTTATCATGACGCTGGTTTTGCTAAGCGTGCTGGCCGCCATTCTGGAAACGGAGCCCGCGCTCCTTTCCGCCTACGCCACGTTTTTCCACGATTTCAACCGCTTTGTGCTGCTGGCATTCACCGTTGAATATGTGGCGCGTGTCTGGTCCGCCGGCGAGGCACCGCAATACCGCGGGCTGCGGGGGCGGTTGCGCTATATCGTGACGCCTATGGCGATTGTCGATTTCCTGACGATCCTGCCGCTGTGGCTGGGCGCGGGCTCGGAAATGGTGTTCACCCGTATTCTGCGGCTGGTGCGGATCGTGAAACTTGCGCGTATCCCGGGGGTCAGCAAGGCGTTGCGCGGTATTCTGAAGGCATTGAACCGGCGCAAATTCGAGCTGCTGGTCAGCATGGGCGGGGCGCTTGTCTTTATGCTGGTGGCCGCAACAAGCCTGTATTTTGTCGAACGGCATGTGCAGCCGGACTCCTTTGGCAGCATCCCCCGCGCGCTTTGGTGGGGCATGGCAACCCTGACCACGGTCGGATATGGCGATGTCTATCCGGTGACCCTGTGGGGGAAGATTTTCGCCGGTATTTTCGCCATATCGGGCGTTGGTCTGGCCGCCATGCCCGCCGGTATTTTTGCCGCCGCCCTGTCCAGCGCCTTTCAGGCCGAAGAGGAAGAGGAAAACGCATCCTGAGCGGCTGCGCCACGCGGGGGAAGCGGCGCTTGACTCCGCCACCGAAACCCCTATAACCCCGCCATCCGGTTCCGCGAGGGGCCGGCAATTGGTGTTTGTGGACCCCGCAAGGGGAAACCTGTCATCCGGCAATGAGGCCGGATTAGGAAAGCACCTTTCATACTGTTGAAAGGATCCAGCTCGTGACTAAACGTACAGCTGCCAAGTATAAAATCGATCGCCGCATGGGCGAAAACATCTGGGGCCGCCCCAAATCCCCCGTTAACCGCCGTGAATACGGTCCGGGCCAGCACGGCCAGGGCCGCAAGCAGAAGCTGTCGGATTTCGGCACACAGCTGCGCGCCAAGCAGAAGCTGAAAGGCTACTACGGCGACATCACGGAAAAACAGTTCCGCCGCATCTATTCCGACGCCGAGCGCATCAAGGGCGATACCGGTGAAAACCTGATCGGCCTGCTGGAACGCCGTCTGGACGCTGTTGTCTACCGCGCCAAGTTCGTACCGACCGTTTTTGCCGCACGCCAGTTCGTCAACCACGGCCACGTTACGGTTAACGGCAAGAAGGTGAACATCGCCTCCTACCGCGTGAAAGAGGGCGACGTTATCGCCGTTCGTGAAAAATCCCGCCAGATGGCGCTGGTTCTGGAAGCGATTGCCTCGGCCGAGCGTGACACACCGGAATACCTGAACGTCGACACCAACAAGCTGACCTGCGAATTCATCCGCACACCCAGCCTGTCGGACGTTCCCTATCCGGTGATGATGGAACCGAACCTCGTGGTCGAATTCTACGCGAAAAACTAAGGTTTTTCGCCACCTGTATTCCGAAAAGGGCTGCGCCATCCGCGCGGCCCTTTTTGTTTGCGTCTATAGCGGTAGCGGGCGCTGTTCCTCGATCGCCTCCATCGCGAAGTAGGAGGTGACGGAATCCAGCTCTATGCGCGCGATCAGACGTTGGTAGACGCGGTCATAGCTGGCCATATCTTCGGTCACGACCTTCAGCATATAGTCATAGTCCCCGCCGATGCGGAAAAAGTCGACGACCTCGGGCAGGGTGGAAACATGGGTGCGGAACTGGCGCAGCCAGTCGGCGGAATGGTGGCGGGTGCGGATCATCACGAAAACCACCAGCCCCAGCCCCAGTTTCTGCCGGTCCAGTTGCACCGTGCTGGACCGGATAATCCCGCTGGCGTTCAGCGCCTGCAGCCGCCGCCAGCAGGCATTTTGCGACAGCCCGATTCGCTCGGCCAGCTCGCGTTGGGACAGCGAGGCGTCTTTTTGCAGTTCCGCCAGTATTTTGCGGTCTATTTG
>JALWQC010000409.1:919-3285 GCA_027080755.1 Paracoccaceae bacterium | reverse complement strand
CGGCAACGGGGGCGGTCGGGGTGGCTGTATCCGGGGTGGCGATGTTTGATGCCGCGTTGTTTATCGTGATACTGGCGGCCTATCGCCGGGCGGTTTTACGGCGGTCCGGGTCGGAAATTGCGCCGGCTATGGGGTAGGTTTACCGGATTTTGCGCAGTCGCAGGCGGCTGCGCAATAAAACGGCCCTGCCGGGATTTCCCGCGACGTCACGATAATTTTTCTTGAAAGGTCAAGCTTTCTGACCAATAATGCGGATACCGACAATGAACGCTGTGGGAGGCAAGTCCATGTCACTTCAATCCGTATCGCTGAAGGATCGCACCGATCTTGAAAAACGTCATGTGCTGTTGAGCGGGACGCAGGCGCTGGTGCGTTTGCCCCTGATGCAGAAGGCGCGGGATGTTGCGGCGGGGCGCCATACGGCGGGGTATGTGACGGGGTATCGCGGCTCGCCCCTTGGCGCGGTGGATTTGCAGATGCAGCGGGCGGAAAAGGCGCTGCAGGCGGCGGATGTAAAATTCCAGCCCGGTCTGAACGAGGATCTGGCCGCCACCGCCCTTTGGGGCACGCAGCAGGCGCATTTGCGCGGCGAGGGTGTTTTCGACGGTGTGTTCGGCATGTGGTACGGCAAGGGGCCGGGGGTGGACCGCTCGGGCGATGTGTTCCGCCACGCCAATATGGCCGGCACGGCGGATCTGGGCGGGGTGATCGCGGTGATGGGGGATGACCACACGGGCGAAAGCTCCACCGTTTTGCACCAGTCGGAGTTCGCCTTTGTCGATGTTCTGATGCCGATCCTGTCGCCCGCAGGGGTGCAGGAGATCCTCGATTACGGCATTCTGGGCTGGGAGCTGAGCCGCTTCAGCGGTTGCTGGGTCGGGCTGAAGGCCGTCAAGGACACGATCGAGGTGACCGAGGTTGTGGACGGCGCGCCGGACCGGATGCAGGTGGTTCTGCCCGATTTCGACATGCCCGAGGGGGGGCTGAATATCCGCCTGATTGACGATCGCACCGCGCAAGAGGCCCGCCTGCACGATTACAAACGTTTCGCGGCCGAGGCCTTCGGGCGCGCCAACCGCATCGACTATCCGGTCTATCACAGCGAGGGCGCGAAAATCGGCATCGTTTCGGCGGGCAAAAGCTGGCTGGATACGGTGCATGCGCTGGAACTGCTGGGCATTGACGCGGCCGAGGCCGAACGGCTGGGCATTACCACCTACAAGGTCGGGATGGTCTGGCCGCTGGACATGCAGTCGTTTCGCGAATGGTCCGAGGGGCTGGACCTGATCATCGTGGTCGAGGAAAAGCGCAAGCTGATAGAGGTGCAGATCAAAGAGGCGATTTTCGACGACCGGCGCGGGCGGCGGGTTATCGGCTGGAAAAAGGAAAACGGCGAGGTGATGTTCAGCGTCAAGGGCGCGCTCGATCCGGTGCTGATTGCGCGCCAGCTGGGCGGTGTGTTGCTGGACGAGGGGGTCGGATCGGATCGTCTGAAACGGGCCAAGCAGGTGCTGGACGATGCCGAAAAGGCCGACAACGCCGAGGAAATCGCCAGCCGTCTGCCGTGGTTCTGTTCGGGGTGCCCGCATAATTCCTCTACCAAGCTGCCCGAGGGGGCGCGGGCCTATGCCGGCATTGGCTGCCATTTCATGGTGCAGTGGATGGACCGCAACACCATCGGCTTTACCCATATGGGCGGCGAGGGTGCGAACTGGATCGGCGAGGCGCCGTTTTCCAAGCGTCCGCATGTGTTCCAGAATCTGGGCGACGGCACCTACAACCATTCCGGCGTGCAGGCGATCCGCGCGGCTGTCGATGCGGGGGATATCAATATCACCTACAAGGTGTTGTATAACGACGCCGTTGCCATGACCGGCGGCCAGGCGATAGAGGGGGGGCTGACCGCCTATCAGATTGCCGGGGAACTGGTGGCCATGCGTCTGGAGAAGGTCGTCGTGGTCTATGATGACAAAGAGGACGTGGATCTGCACGCCTTTCCGCGCGGGGTCGAAACCTATGAACGCCACGCGCTGGAGGATGTGCAAAAGCGGCTGGCGGAAACCCCCGGCGTGACGGCCTTGATCTATATCCAGACCTGTGCGGCGGAAAAGCGGCGCCGGCGCAAGCGCGGCACCTTCCCCGATCCGGCGCGCCGTGTGTTCATCAATCCGGCCGTTTGCGAGGGCTGTGGTGATTGCGGGGTGAAATCGAACTGTGTGTCGATTCTGCCGAAGGAAACCGAGCTGGGACGCAAACGCGAGATCGACCAGTCCTCCTGCAACAAGGATTTTTCCTGTATTGACGGGTTTTGCCCCTCTTTCGTGACGCTGGAAGGGGCCGAAGTGAAAAAACCGGAACGCGCGGCG
>JALWQC010000409.1:0-909 GCA_027080755.1 Paracoccaceae bacterium | reverse complement strand
GCACTGGAGCTGCCGGATCTGCCGATGCCGGAGCTGCCGGCGATCACCGGCACCCATAACATCGTGATTACCGGCGTTGGCGGCACGGGGGTTGTGACCGTCGGGGCCTTGCTGGCGATGGCGGCGCATCTGGAAGGCAAGGGCGCGGGGGTAATGGAAATGGCGGGGCTGGCCCAGAAGGGCGGCGCGGTGCATATCCATTGCCGTCTGGCCGAACGCCCCGAGGATATTTCCGCCATTCGTGTGGCCGTGGGCGAGGCCGACGCGCTGATCGGCGGGGATCTTGTGACCTCGGCCGGGGCGAAAACGCTGGGGCTGATGACGCGCGGGCGCACACGGGCGGTGTGCAATGCGCACCAGATCATCACCGGCGATTTTACCCGCAACACGGATTTCACCCTGCCGCTGGACCGGATGAGCATGGCGCTGGCGGCGCGGATCGGGGCAGAGGCGCTGGATATGCTGGATGCGACCAGACTGGCGGAAAAGTTTCTGGCCGATGCGATCTATGCCAACGTTCTGATGCTGGGCGCGGCGTGGCAGGCCGGCCTTGTCCCGCTGTCGCTGGAGGCAATCGAGCGCGCGGTGGAGCTGAACGGCGCGGGGGTGGAAGGCAACCTGCTGGCGCTGAAAATCGGGCGCTGGGCCGGGGCGTTTCCGGATCAGGCGCTGGCGGCGCTGACGGAAACCGTTGTGGACATGCCCGAGGGGACCGATCCGGTTACGCACCGCGCGCAACATCTGGTGAAATACCAGAACGCGCGACTGGCAGAGAAATACCGCAAACGGGTGGCGGCGGCCGAGGCTGTCGATCCCGAATTCGGCGCGGCGCTGGCGCGGGGCTATCACAAACTGCTGGCCTATAAGGACGAATACGAGGTGGCGCGCCTGCACCGTGAAACGCTGGAC
>JALWQC010000408.1 GCA_027080755.1 Paracoccaceae bacterium | reverse complement strand
GAAACACACCCCGACCCCGCTTGAAAGCTATACCCTGTCCGACCGCTACACCCGCGAAACGGGGCGGGTTTTTATGACCGGCACGCAGGCCCTTGTGCGGATTTTGCTGGATCAGGCGCGGCGGGATCGCAAGGCGGGGCTGAATACGGCGGGGTTTGTGTCGGGGTATCGGGGCTCGCCGCTGGGCAGTCTGGATCTGGAGCTTTGGCGCGCCAAAAGCACTGTGGCCGAGGCCGGCATAGAATTCCTGCCCGCCGTGAACGAGGATCTCGGGGCGACGGCCATTCTGGGAACGCAGCAGGTGGAAACCAACCCCGAGCGCACGGTAGAGGGTGTGTTCGGCATGTGGTATGGCAAGGGGCCGGGGGTGGACCGCTCGGGTGATGCGCTGAAACACGGCAATGCCTATGGATCATCCCCCCATGGCGGGGTGCTGGTGGTGGCGGGGGATGATCACGGCTGTGTTTCGTCCTCTATGCCGCACCAGTCCGACGTGGCGTTCATGAGCTGGTTTATGCCCACCCTCAACCCCGCCAGCGTGGCGGAATATCCGGCCTTCGGGGAATATGGCTATGCCTTGTCGCGGTTTTCGGGGATGTGGGTCGGCTTCAAGGCGGTTTCGGAAACGGTGGAATCGGCAGCCTCGTTCAATCTGGTGCCGCCGCGGGATTTCAAAACCCCTGATTTCACCCCCCCGCCCGAAGGCCTGCACTACCGCTGGCCCGACCTGCCCGGCCCCCAGATAGAGGAACGGATGCGCGCCAAAAAAGCGGCCGTTCAGGCCTTTGTCGAGGCCAACCCGATCGACCGCAAGATCTATGACATAGCGGACGCCAAATTCGGGATCGTCACCACCGGCAAGGGCCATCTGGATCTGATGGAGGCCCTGCGTCTGCTTGGTTTGGACGAAACCGCCTGCCGCCGTCTGGGGATCGACATTTACAAGGTCGGCATGGTCTGGCCGCTGGCGCGCCGCGATGCGCTGGATTTCGTGCGTGGCAAGACCGAGGTGCTGGTGATCGAGGAAAAGCGCGGCATTATCGAAAGTCAGTTCAAGGAATATTTCTATGACTGGAGCGGCGATAAACCCGATCGTATGGTTGGCAAACGCGATCAGGACGGCGCCCCTCTGATCCCCTGGATAGGGGAGCTGTCGCCGCGTCTGCTGGTGCCGCTGGTCGCGCGCCGTCTGCAGGCCCTTTTCCCGGACGAAGGCTTTGCCGCGCGCGCCCGCGCCCTGTCCGAAGTGCCGAAAATCGCCCTGTCTGTCGAAGGGGCCACGCGCACGCCCTATTTCTGTTCGGGGTGCCCGCATAATACCTCTACCAAAGTTCCCGAAGGCTCGCAGGCGCTGGCGGGGATCGGCTGTCATTTTATGGCCAGCTGGATGGACCGCAACACCACCTCTTTGATCCAGATGGGGGGCGAGGGGGTGAATCAGGCTGCCTCGGCGCGGTTTACCGGCAACAGGCATGTGTTCCAGAATCTGGGCGAGGGGACGTGGTATCATTCCGGCTCCATGGCGATCCGGCAGGCCATCGCGGCGGGGGCCAATATCACCTATAAAATCCTGTATAACGATGCCGTAGCCATGACCGGCGGGCAGCCGGTGGACGGGCCGGTCAGCGTGCAGGCCATTGCCCATATCACGCGGGCCGAAGGGGTGGAGCGGATTGCGCTGGTTTCCGACGCGCCGGAAAAATTCGCCTTGTCGGATTTCCCGCGCGGCACAACCCTGCACCACCGCCGTGATCTGGATGCCGTGCAGCGCGAAATGCGCGGGGTCAGCGGTGTTTCGGTCCTGATTTACGAACAGACCTGTGCTACGGAAAAACGGCGCCGGCGCAAGCGGGGCTTGATGGAGGATCCGAAGAAATTCGTGGTTATCAATGAACTTGTCTGCGAGGGCTGCGGCGATTGTTCTGTGGAATCCAACTGTTTGAGCGTGGAGCCGGTGCAAACGGAATTCGGGCCGAAACGGCGGATCAACCAGTCGTCCTGCAACAAGGATTTTTCCTGCGTAAACGGCTTTTGCCCCAGTTTCGTAACGCTGGAGGGGGCGACACGGCGCAAGAAAACCGGGGCCGATCTGGATGTGGATGCGCTGTTGCAAGACATCCCCGAACCGGACATGCGCCCGCTTGATACGCCGTTCGATTTGCTGATTACCGGCGTTGGCGGCACGGGGGTTGTGACGGTCGGGGCGCTGGTCACGATGGCGGCGCATCTGGAAGGCAAGGGCGCCAGCGTGCTGGATTTCACCGGTTTTGCCCAGAAATTCGGCCCTGTCCTCAGCTTTATCCGGCTGGCCGGCACCCCTGACGCCATCCATCAGGTGCGCATTGATCAGGGGGCGGCGGATGCGTTGATCGGGGGGGATATCGTGGTGTCATCCTCGCCCAAGGCCTCGGGGTGTTACCGGCACGGGACGCGGGCGGTTGTCAATCTGGCCGAGATGCCGACGGGGGATATCGTGCGCCAGCGCGACGCCAGCCTGAAGGTGGACGCGCGCCTTCAGGCCATAGCCGGCGCCTGCGGGGAAACGCCGTTGGCGCTGGATGCGAACGTGCTGGCCGAAACCCTGCTGGGGGATGCGGTTTTTGCCAATATCCTTTTGCTGGGCGCGGCGTGGCAAAACGGGCTGGTGCCGGTGTCGCTGGCGGCGCTGGACCGGGCGATAGAGCTGAACGGAGTGGCCGTAGACCAGAACCGCCGCGCCTTTGCGCTGGGCCGGATCGCGGCCGCCAAACCGCAAGCGTTGCAAGAGGACAGCCAACCGCCGCAAACGCTGGAACAAATCATCGCTCTGCGCGCGGATTTTCTGCGTGACTACCAAAACGCGGCCTATGCCGGACGCTACAGCGCGAAAATTGCCGCCCTGCGCGGGGCAGAGTCGGCGCTGGGCACAACCCGCCTGACGGAAACCGCCGCGCGGGCGTTGTTCAAACTGATGGCCTACAAGGACGAATACGAGGTGGCGCGCCTGCATCTGGATCAGGGTTTCCGTGCCCGTTTGCAAAAGGAATTCGAGGGGGATTACAAGGTGAAATACAACCTTGCCCCTCCGTTTCTGGGGGGCAAAAAGGATGCGCGGGGGCGGCCGCTCAAACGGGAATTCGGCGGCTGGATGACGGGGGGCTTTGCCGTTCTGGCGCGTCTGAAATTCCTGCGCGGCAGCCTGTTTGATCCCTTTGGCCACAGTGCCGAGCGCCGGATGGAACGGGATTTGATTGCTTGGTACGAATCCCTGCTGTCCGATTGCATCGCCACCCTGAACGCCTCAAATGC
>JALWQC010000407.1 GCA_027080755.1 Paracoccaceae bacterium | reverse complement strand
GCCGTCGGTGCCGACGATTTCACGCATGAACAGGGCCGGATCGGTCACGCGGATGGAATAGGAGCCAAAGGCGCGCAGGCGCACGGGGCCGAATTCCGGGTCACGACACATGATCGGGTTTTTCGTCCCCCATTTCAGATCCTGAAAGCGGGTCGTGTTGACGAAATAGATTTCCGATTTGAACGGGCTCTGGAAGCCGTGGTCCCAGTGTTGCAGCGTGGTCAGCACCGGCATGTTGTTGGTTTCCAGCATATACATGCCCGGCCCGAACACATCCGCAATCTGCCCTTCGTGCACGAAAACGGCGGCCTGCCCCTCGCGTACGGTCAGCTTGGCACCGTATTTGATGGCGTGGCCCTGACGTTCAAAGCGCCAGACCAGCGTATCGTCCGTGTCATCCGTATGGTGGATGACATCAATAAGTTCACCCTTGAGAAAATCGAAAATACCCATTTCATACCTCTTTCAGTTATCTGTGCCGGACCGCGTCACGCGCAATCTCCGGTAGCATTGGCACGATATCGCCTGCCGTCATACCAGCGTGCAAGCGCGGATCATAGAGCATTTTCAGCAAAATTTCATCGTGCATGGTCAAAAACGCGAACTCCTCGTCATCATTGAAAATAGAGGGGCGTGCCGTCGGGCTGTCATTGGTCAGGCCCAGCGCTTGCGCCAGTTCCTCGTGGATGCAGGACTTGCGCATAAAATCGCTGTGTTCCGCCTTGATCAGGATCAGCGAGAAATCGTAGACCGCCGGGTTTTCCTTCGAGGGGAAGGAAAAAGCGGCGCAGAACGTGTTGCGCGGGCTGTTGGCAAAGGCGTCGATCACCGCGCGGTCCACGTTCGGATAGCGTTCCGGCAACTGGCGGGCAAAGGCGCGTTGCTCGGCCTCGTTCAGGAACAGCACCAGCATATTCGCCCCCTCTTCGGGGGACAGGCGCATATCCAGACCGCTCAGGCGCGCCAGACGACGGAGGTATTTCGCCACGGCCGCACGATCCCGTTTTTGCTGCGCAGCAGGAACCGAGGCCCCCTCCAGCACGGCAACGCGCACCGGCCCTTCCCAGCGATGCAGATAGGCCGGATTCTGGCTTGGCTCGAATCGCCCGTTTGCCACGCGGTATTCGTCATAAAGCGCAATGCGGACGAAATCCGCCACCAGATCGCCATAGCTGAACGGTGCGTCCGCGGGGGCATAGTCGGTGCGCATTTTACCCTGCGCCAGCAGGTTCGCCTCGGCTTGCGAATAGAAGGCCTGCGCCCCGGGCGCAGCGGTTTGTTGCACCGGCGCGGCACAGGCGGCCAGAAATGCGATCGGTGCGATGGCGGCAAGAAGACGTTTCACAAAACCCCCTGTGTGCCTGCGGGCGGCCCACCCCGACGGGCGGGCCGGCCGGTATTAGTCCAAGACACTTTCGCCCACGGCAACGCCGGCACCGGTGGCCTTGGCCTTGGCGGCCGCGAGGGTGTTTTTCAGCTCGGCTTCCATGATCTTCAGCTCCTTCTCGGCCTCGGCGCGCTTGGCCTTGCCCTCGTCCGCGATGCGCAAGCTGTCCTGGATGGTTTCGATCAGATCGGCATTGGCCTGTTTGACCGCCTCGATGTCAAAGACCCCGCGCTCCATTTCCTCGCGTACGACCTTGTTGGCCTCTTTCAGGTTCTTGGAATTGGCCGTCAGCAATTCGTTGGTCAGGTCATTGGCATCACGCACCACAGCCGCCGCATCGCGCGAGCGGCTGATGGTCACGGCCTGCGCCAGCTGGGTTTCCCAAAGCGGCACGGTGTTCACCAGCGTCGAGTTGATCTTGGTCACCAGCGACTTGTCGTTTTCCTGCACCAGACGGATAGAGGGCAGCGACTGCATGGTAACCTGGCGGGTCAGCTTCAGGTCATGCACCCGGCGTTCCAGATCGTCCCGCGCGGCACGCAGATCGCGCAATTCCTGTGCGCGCATCACGCCTTCGTCCTCGGGGGCCTCGGCGACGGTTTTTTCCATCGCGGGGATGTCCTGTTCGTCCAGCAGGCGGATCTTTTCCTCGCCCGCGGCGATATAGAGGGCCAGCTCGTCATAGAAATCCAGCGTCTTTTCATACAGCTTGTCGAGCGACTTGATGTCCTTCAGCAGCACCGTTTCATGTTCCAGCAACTGGTCCGAGATATTGTCGATCTGTTCCTGCACGCCTTCGTATTTCGCCATGAACTCGGCCATCGGCTTGGCCTTGCCCAGCAGCTTTTCCCACCAGCTCAGCTTGCGGTTGGGGTCCAGCTCGTCCACGGAAAACCCGCGGATGGAACTGACCATATCGCGCAGGGAATTGCCGGCGGGGCCGACATCCTTGTTGCGCACACCGGCCAGCATTTCCTGGCTGATTTCCTGCAACTCGCTCTGCGCGGCAGAGCCGAAGCGGATGATCGACTGCGTGTTGGTCATGTCCAGCTCGGCCATGCGGGCTTCGATCGCGGCTTTCTGTTCGGGGTCGGCCTGTTCCACCACGATCAGGTCACCTTTGGGTTCGGGCAAAAGGGATGCGGTGACGGCTTCAACCTCTTTCAGGGTGGTTTCGGCCTTGGCACGAATATCGTCGGACATAATTGTCTCCTCGTTAGCGGGCGCGCAGCCCTTCCTGTTGTAGTCGTTCACGTAAAACTTCGATTTCAATATCCAGATCGCTGCGGTCATCCAGCAAAAGCGTCTGCCGCTGGGCGTTGAATTTGCTTTCCAGATCGTCAATCAGCGATTCGTAATCCCCGCGGGCGGCGCTCTTGCGGTCCCGCGTGAAAAGATCGGCGAATTTCACCGTCGCGTCCCGGGCGCCATGCAGATAGACCCCCAGAAACTTGCGGGCGCGGGACAGGTCGCGGGGGTCTTCTTCCACCGTTTTGATCATCTCGCGCACAGAGGCAATCAGACGGTCCACCCGCGCCTCCAGCGCACGGTCGTTGAACCGCGCCGCCGCCTCGTGGATTTCCTGCAGGGTCGCCTCGGCCTTTTCGATGGCTTTGGCGGCCCGCTCCGCATCAAAGGCATTGGTATCGGTAATGCCCTTCTTTTTCATCGGGTCCAGCCCGAAGGTCAGCACATGCGCCAGCGTCGCCATGCCCCCGAACAGAACCGAGGTCAGCAAT
The DNA here is from genome assembly GCA_027080755.1 of Paracoccaceae bacterium. GTDB lineage: Bacteria > Pseudomonadota > Alphaproteobacteria > Rhodobacterales > Rhodobacteraceae > NORP23. Next base: position 174 of record JALWQC010000407.1, on the reverse strand, counting down.
GGCTGCCCCCAGCCCTGCCACGCGGCCAGCGCCACCCCTGCCCCGCTAAGGACGGCGGCAAATGTCTTGCGCGGGATGGCCGGCGGGCGGGCGATCTTGCGTTCGTTATAGGCGTCCTCGGCCTTCAGCCCCTCGCGCAGCATCCAGGGGGACAGCATCAGAAGCGCCAGCGCG
>JALWQC010000406.1 GCA_027080755.1 Paracoccaceae bacterium | reverse complement strand
CCGCAGCACGGCGCGGATGCGGGCGACGACCTCGCTCATGGAAAAGGGTTTGGTGATATAGTCGTCCGCGCCGGTGTCAAACCCGCGCAGGCGGTCCTCTTCCTCACCCCGGGCGGTCAGCATGATGACCGGCAGGTTTCGCGTGGCCTCGCGCGCGCGCAAACGGCGGCAGATTTCCACGCCCGAGACATTGGGCAACATCCAGTCCAGCAGCACAATGTCGGGGTCGGTTTCCTCTATCGCCAGCAGAACCTCGTCGCCGTCGTCCACCTGCGCAACCTCGAAGCCCTCGGCCCTCAGGTTATAGGACAGAAGCTGGCTGATGGCCGCCTCGTCCTCTACCACCAGAACCTTGGCGCACATGGTTAATCCTCGAAGTCATAGGCATTGCCAAGGGAAATCGGTTCCCCCTTGGGGCGCTCGTCGCCCAGCGGCTCGCCTTTGACGACGTAATAGATCATCTCGGAAATATGGGTGGTATGATCCCCGATACGTTCCAGATTTTTTGCCACGAACAGCAGCTGGCTGGCCAGACCGATCATGCGGCTGTCTTCCATCATATAGGTCACGACCTCGCGGAAAATGGCGTTATACATCTCGTCCAGCTCCGCGTCGCGGTGCCAGATATCCACGGCCAGATCGGCGTCGCGGCGGGCGTGGGCGTCCAGAATATCGGCCAGCTGGCGGCGCGTGACCTTGCCCATCTGCACGATAGAGTTGGAGACTTTGATCGGCTTTGCCTCGGACAGGTAAATCGCGCGGCGGGCAATGTTTTTCGCCAGATCCCCGATACGTTCCAGCGTAGAGGCAATCTTGATCGCGGAAATCAACACACGCAGATCCTGCGCCATCGGCTGGCGCAGCGCAATAACCTGCGTGGCCATTTCCTCCAGCCCGACCTCCATATCGTCCAGCACCTTGTCCTTGACGATCACCTCGCGCGCCAGATCGGCGTCCCGCTTTTTGAAGGCCTTCAGCGACATCGCGAGCAGCTCTTCCACCACCCCGCCCATCTCGGAAATCTTTGCCTGAACGGTGACCAGATCATCGTCAAAGGCGGATACAATATGGCGTCCTGTCATTGTGCTGTCTCCTTAGCCGAAGCGGCCGGTAATATAATCTTGTGTGCGCTGGTCCTGCGGGTTGGTGAAAATCGCCGAGGTATCCCCGTATTCCACCATGTCCCCCAGATGGAAAAACGCGGTTTTTTGCGAAACACGCGCGGCCTGCTGCATCGAGTGGGTCACGATAACCACGGAATAATTGTGGCGCAACTCGTCAATCAGTTCCTCGATCTGGGCCGTGGCAATCGGATCCAGCGCCGAGGCAGGCTCGTCCATCAGCAGCACCTCGGGGGCGGTGGCAATGGCGCGGGCGATGCACAGGCGCTGCTGTTGCCCGCCCGAAAGCGAGGTGCCGGGCGCATCCAGGCGGTCCTTTACCTCTTTCCAGATGGCGGCGCGGCGCAGGGATTGTTCCACGACCTCCTCCAGATCGGTTTTATTGCCGACCAGCCCGTGAATACGCGGGCCATAGGCCACATTGTCAAAGATCGACTTGGGGAAAGGGTTCGGCTTCTGGAACACCATCCCGACCTTGGCACGCAACTGCACGGGGTCAACGGATTTGGCGTAGATATCCTCGCCGTCCAGCAGGATATCCCCGCTGACCCGACAAATGTCGATCGTGTCGTTCATGCGGTTCAGGGATCGCAAAAACGTCGATTTCCCGCACCCCGAGGGGCCGATAAAGGCCGTCACGGTATTATCGAGGATATCGACCGTCACATCCTTGATCGCGTGGTTGTCGCCGTAATAGACATTCACGTTTTTCGTGGCGAATTTAACGGTTTCGGTGTTCTCGTTCATGGTATTTTCCATTTTGTAATCCCCTACCAGCGCCGTTCAAACCGTTTGCGCAGGAAAACCGCCAAACCGTTCATCAGGATCAAAAAGACAAGGAGTGTAAGGATCGCGGCCGAGGTTCTGGCCTCGAACGCGCGTTCGGGGAAGTCGGACCAGCGGTATATCTGCACCGGCAGAACCGTGGCACTGTCGGTAATCCCGGACGGAATATCGACGATAAAGGCCACCATCCCGATCATGATCAGCGGCGCGGTTTCGCCCAGCGCGCGGGCCATGCCGATGATGGTTCCCGTCAGGATGCCGGGCATGGACAGCGGCAGCACATGGTGAAACGCCGTCTGCAATTTAGAGGCCCCGATCCCCAGCGCCGCATCCCGGATCGACGGCGGCACCGCCGCAATAGAGGCCCGCGCGGCAATGATGATCGTCGGCAGGGTCATCACTGCCAGCACCATCCCCCCCGCCAAAGGCGCGGACCGCGGGATGCCGAAGAAATTCAGGAACACCACCAGCCCCAGCAGACCGAACACGATGGACGGCACGGCGGCAAGGTTGTTGATGTTAACCTCTATGAAATGGTTGATCCGGGTCTTTTTGGCGAATTCCTCCAGATAGATTGCCGCCGCCACCCCGATAGGAAAGGCCAGCAGGATCGTCACCAGCATCGTCCAGAAAGAGCCGACAACAGCCCCCCAGATACCGGCCAGCTCCGGCTCGCGGCTGTCACCGGCGGTAAAGAAACGGGTGTTGAATACCGTATCCACACGGTTTTCGGCCTTCAATGTTTCCAGCAGCATCGCCTGCAGATCACTGACCTTGCGCAAGGCCTCGGGGGTGGCATAGAGGTTCGCCTGCCAGTCCCCGACACCATACACCCCGTCCGCCAGATCACCCAGCGGCTTGCCCCGCCCGCCGTTCGGGGACAGTTCCGTCAGTTTCAGCCAGATGCCGTTGATCTGCAACAATACGGAGGGGCTGTTCTTGTCCAGCTTTTCGGTATCGCCCGAAGGATTGGCCCGTTCCTCGAAATCCGCGGCCTTGGCCAGCAGGCGGTCGCGTTCTGCGGCGCGCTTTCCGGCCTCGGCCAGTGCGGCGGCTTTTTCGTCCCCCTCCAGCGCTGCGGCGCGTTCCTCGAACACCCGCCGCCCGTTTTCCTGCAAGGCCGCCTGCGCACGGTGAAAGGCCGCCTTGTCCAGCAAATCCTGACGCACCAGATCCATCACCGGGGCAAAAACCGGCGTGGCCGTGCGGATTTCCGCATATTTTCTGTCCCGAACCACCGTTATATCCGTATCCGCCGCCAGCGGCTGCATCGTGCCGTAGCTGCCCTTCAGATACAGGTCGGAAACATCCGAGGCCAGAAACCGGAAATCGAACGTCTGCCCGACAAGCGAGGGATCCTTCATCACCATTTCGCGCAAATCGAAGGCCGCGCCG
>JALWQC010000405.1 GCA_027080755.1 Paracoccaceae bacterium | reverse complement strand
CGCCATTTCCGCGGGCGGGGCGGCGCCGATCATCGCCCGCATCCTGCGCGCCCGGATAGAGGCCATCCTCCCCGCCTCCTACGGCAAGCTCGCCGCCTTTTCGGGGCGCCTGCGCGAACGGGTCATGGCGAAACTGAAAACCGCCGGCGCGCGGCGCATGTTCTGGGAAAACACCATCGACGGGCCGGTGGCCGACAGCTTTCTGGCGGGGGACGAGAAAACCGCAAAGAAACAGTTCCTGAAGGATCTGGACGCCGCGGCGCTGGGGCAGGAGATTGCCAAAACCGGCGAGGTCTACCTCGTCGGGGCCGGCCCGGGCGATCCCGACCTGCTGACCTTTCGCGCGCTGCACCTGATGCAACGGGCCGATGTGGTGCTGTATGACCGCCTGATCGGGGACGGGATTATCAACCTCGTGCGGCGCGACGCGGAACGCATCTATGTCGGCAAAAAAGCCGGCCACCACGCCCTGAGCCAGCCGGAAATCTCGGCGCTGCTGGTCAAACTGGCACAGGAAGGCAAACGGGTGCTGCGCCTGAAGGGGGGGGATCCCTTTATCTTCGGGCGCGGGGGCGAGGAACTGGAAACCCTCGCCGCCGCCGAAATCCCGTTCCAGGTCATCCCGGGGATCACCGCCGCCTCGGGCTGTGCCTCTTATGCCGGTATCCCGCTGACCCACCGCGACCACGCGCAATCCTGCGTTTTCGTCACCGCCCACGGACAGGACGGCGTGCTGTCGCTGGACTGGGAAACCATGGCGCGGCCGGGGCAGACGGTGGCGATCTATATGGGGCTGGGCTCGCTGGAATACCTGATGTCGGAATTCATCAAACGCGGCGTCCCCGCCGACACCCCCGCCGCCATCATCGACAACGGCACCCGCCCCAACCAGCGGGTGATAAAAGGCACGCTGGCCGACCTGTTCGCCAAAACACAGGCCGCCAACCTCCCCGGTCCGGCACTGGTAATCGTCGGCTCCGTCGTCAGCCTGAGCGACAGCCTGAACTGGTACAAAAACTTCGAGTCCACCCCCCACAGCATGAGCCTGACCGCCAGCCCCGAGCTGTAAACGGGGGGCTACACCCTAATATCCCTGTTCATTAAGGGCAGCATACCCCTTGCACCCCGCCTCGTCCCCGAGGTCACAGGCCCGCCCGAAAAACTCCTTGGACTGCCCCATATCCCGAGGCATACCCGTGCCATTGAAATACATAGAACCAAGATTATTGCACCCTGACGCATACCCACCATCGCAGGCCATTTGATAAAACCCCACAGCCTGCTGCATATCCTGCCGCACACCTTCGCCATTCTTGTACATAATCCCCAGATTGTTACACCCCACCACAAGCGCACCATCACAAACTTTTTGAAACAGTGCCACGGCCCGCGCCTTGTCCTGCCGCACACCCTCACCGTGCTTATACATAAGCCCCAGATTGTTGCATGCGAATGCAGACCCGCCATCGCAAGCCCTTTGATAAAGGGCCACAGCCTGCTGAATATCTTGGCGCACCCCCACACCATACATATACCTGCGAGCCAGATTGTAGCATCCAGCCGCAAAATCATCATCACACGCCTTACGAAAAAGCACTGCGGCCTGACTCTGGTCCTGCCGCACACCTTCACCGTTTTTATACATAATCCCCAAATTGTTGCAGGCCGGGGCGGCCCCGCCATCACAGGCCTTTTGATAAAAGATCAAGGCTTGCTGCATGTCCTGACCTATGCCCATCCCCTTGTGATACATAATCCCCAGATTGTAACACCCTATTGCAACCCCACCATCACATTGGGCCTTGGAAAATCGCACCAGCGGCGAACCTTCGTCCTGCGCAATACCCGCCGCGGCAAACAATACACCGACCCCGAGGGCGACGGCGGCACATATCCGCTTTGACAAAAGTTTCATATCTATTCTCTTTCTTTCAAATTTCCCCGCGCCGGTCCGCGACGCGCGGCGGTAAAACCCTCAATACCCGTAGCGCTCCAGCTCTGCCAGACGGGCGCGGTCCAGTTCGACGCGGCAGGACAGGATCGCGTTGCCCGTGCCGGAGCCCCCGCCATAGGTCGCGCCGACATATTCGCATTGCGCATCCCGATAGGCCTGCCACGCCGCCTGCGCCGCCTTCAGGGCCTCCACCGCCATCGGGCGCTCGCTGTCCTCGTCCAGACGGGTGGCGGTTTTCAGGGCGCGGGCCAGGGATTCATCGATCAGGATTTCCATATTCCGCCCGACCTGCACCAGACAATTGCCCACCTCTACCTCGCTCTCCGAGACCAGCGCGCATTCATCCACCGGCGCCCCCTGCCCCGTGCCGGCAAGGGTGAAGACACAAAAAACCGTTGCAACAATCCGTTTCACGACAAACTCCTTTTTTCAATAATCGGGAAAATACTAGCCCCGCCTGCCGTATCCGGCAATAGCGGCTCCTTGCCTTTCCCCTGCGTCTGCAATACCTATAGGGACTATAGACAAAGGGGGATTGCCATGCTGTCGATCGGGGAACTGTCGCGCAAGACCGGCGTTAAGGTGCCGACGATCCGCTACTATGAACAAACCGGCCTGCTGGCGGCGCCGGAACGTTCAGGCGGCAACCAGCGGCGCTATTCCACCGCGGAACTGGAGCGGCTGGCCTTTATCAAACACGCGCGGGATCTGGGGCTGTCCATCGGGGATATCCGCGAGCTGCTGGACCTGTCGGCCCACCCGGACCGGCCCTGCACCGACGCCAACCGGATTGCCGCCAACCACCTTGCCACCATCCGCGACAAGATCGCCCGCCTGCAACAGCTGGAGGCCGAGCTGGACCGCATCGCCAACGGCTGCCACGGCGAGCGCATCGAAAACTGCTACGTCATCGAATCCCTGTCCAACCACGCGCTGTGCAAAACCCCCCACTGACGACAAAATAAGGGGGCCGCTCTCACGACCCCCTTCTTGTTGCCTTGCGGCTAAATGGATAGCAAACCGTCGGTGCAGCAACACCTTGGCGAAAACCTCTTACGACTACCTCGCTCTTCCTATGCAGGGAAGGTAACGCGGGGGGCTGCGGGCTGTCATACCCCACATGTGGTAAAAGGCAAAAAAACCGTCCGCCGCCGCCAAAACCCTGTTTTCTGCCGGAAAAGACGCGATAAATTCCCTGCAGGACATTATAAAAGTTGAAATTTCTGCAATCTGCTGTAATGATCGGTTGTAATTGACAGTCAGGTAGCAGGTATTTTTGTAGTTCCAGCACATTTTCGGGAGAAAACAATGAAATTCGCTCTGAGGCGCAACACCTTCCTTGCCGCATCCGCA
>JALWQC010000404.1 GCA_027080755.1 Paracoccaceae bacterium | reverse complement strand
GCCGGTGGCGGGGCGCGCGCCACCACCGCCACCACCACCGGCGGGCGGAACGGGGGCATTCTGCAATTTGCGCACCAGATCATCGGGGCTGGGCAGGTCTGCAACATGGGTCAGGCGGATGATGGACATTTCGGCGGCCATCATGGCGTTGGGGGCGTTCGCGACCTCTTCCAGGGCTTTCAGCAGCATCTGCCACATCCGCGTCAACGCCCGCATCGGCAGGCCTTCGGCCATCATCTTGCCGCGCTCGCGCTCGTCCGGGTTGACGGTCGGATCCTCGGCCGCCTCGGGCGAGATTTGCACGACGCTGACCCAATGCGTCACCTCGGCCAGATCACGCAGCACCGCCATCGGGTCGGCCCCGTCGGCATACTGGCCGGACAATTCATTGAGCGCCGCGGCTGTATCACCGCGCATAACCATGTCGAACAAATCCAGCACCCGCCCGCGATCCGCCAGCCCCAGCATGGCGCGCACCTGATCGGCCGAGGTTTCCCCCGCCCCGTGCGCAATCGCCTGATCCATCAAAGACAAGGCATCCCGCGCCGAGCCTTCGGCCGCCCGCGTAATCAGCGCCAGCGCGTCTTCGGATATCTGCGCGTTTTCCTTCGCGGCAATCCCTTTCAGGAAATTGATCATTACCTCGGGTTCGATCCGGCGCAAATCGAAACGCTGGCAGCGCGACAGGACCGTCACCGGCACCTTGCGGATTTCCGTGGTGGCAAAGATGAATTTCACATGCTCGGGCGGTTCTTCCAGCGTTTTCAGCAAGGCATTGAAGGCCGAGGTGGACAGCATATGCACCTCGTCGATAATATAGACCTTGTAGCGGGCGCTGGCGGCCCGGTAATGCACGCTTTCGATGATCTCGCGGATGTCGCCAACGCCGGTGCGGCTGGCGGCGTCCATTTCCATCACGTCTACATGGCGGCCCTCGGTGATGGAAACGCAATGCTCGCAAACCCCGCAGGGTTCGATCGTCGGCCCGCCCTGCCCGTCGGCCCCGATGCAGTTCAACCCTTTGGCAATAATCCGCGCCGTTGTGGTTTTGCCCGTGCCGCGAATGCCGGTCATGATGAAGGCATGCGCGATCCGGTCGGCTTCAAAAGCGTTGCGAAGGGTGCGCACCATCGGTTCCTGACCGACAAGATCGGCAAAGGTTTCCGGGCGGTATTTGCGGGCAAGAACCTGATAGGCAGGCGTGTCGGTATCGGTCATGCAGATCTTTCCGTCTATGGCTGCCCGCGATTCTAAAGCGGGACGGGGCGGATTGCGAGTCTCTTTCACACAGAAATGCAACCTGACAAAAGCCTGACACCCCCTGTAAGGCTTTTGAACATCGCCATGTGGCAAGGTCGCCTTATCGGGGACAGAATGATTCGCCCCAATGTATAACAAAGGAAAAGCAAAATGACCGATAACACCAAAAACACCGAAGCCCTTTCCCGCCGCAAAGCCCTGCGCCGTATCGGCCTGATGGCAGCCTCTGCCTATGCTGTTCCGGCCTTCACCACCCTTTCCATGGCACAGGCCGGCAGCAATGCCAGCACCCCGAGCGCGCCCAAGCCCGCCTCGACACCCAGCGCACCGGAAACGCCCAGCACGCCCTCGGTTCCCAGCGGCCCGACAACCGGCACCGGCACCGGCACGACAACCGGCGGCACCGTGACCCCGGCCGACATCCAGAAGGCCTGTGGCGTCGAAGATCTGACCAATCCGACATATGTACAGTGCGTCATCGACAACGGCGGCACGGATCTGCTGCCCGCCGGTTTCGTTCTGCCTGACGGTGTTGTGCTGCGCTAGTATCCTGCCACGCACCACGTCGGCGCGCCCCCGTTTTCTGTCCCGCGGGGGCGCTCCGGCCATTGTATATTTATCCCCCGACATGCAAATATCGGGGGAAATATTCCAAGGGGTATCCGAATGAAACCGGTAAACGGATTGCTGCGGTTCAAGGGGCTCGACGCCCCCGTTTCGCTGTCTGTGGACGAGCGTTTCATAAAGGCCCTGCCCTTTGTCTTTGCCAACTGGCCCCATACGGTTACGCAAACGGCCCCGCAGGACGCCTTTGCCAGCGTCACCTATCGCGACAAGGCCTACCATATCGAATCGCCCTTTCTGGACAAACCGGCCCGGCACAAGGATCCGCTCAACACCCTGTGTGCGCTGGTTGTGGAACTGGCATGGGCGCGCCTGCGACAGGATGAAACGCTGCTGTGTCTGCATGGCGGGGCTGTGGAATTTTCCGGCCGGCTGGTTCTGTTTCCAAGCACGCGCAAGGCAGGCAAAAGCACGCTGAGCGTGGCGCTGGCGGCGGCCGAAAAGACCGTGTATACGGATGATTTCCTACCCCTGCGGGTGGAAGAGGACGGCGGGATTTCCGGCCTGTCCAGCGGCATTTCCCCCCGTCTGCGCCTGCCGGTTCCCGCGCAGGTCGGCAAACGGACCAAGGCTTATCTCAAGGCGCGCAACCACATCAGCAACCGGCAATACCGCTATGTCCAGCCCAAAGGGGCAGAGCTGGCCGCCTTTGACGATGCCGCCCCCGTCGGGGCGCTGGTTTTTCTGGAACGTCGGGACGGTGCCCGCGCACATATCGAACCGGCAAGCCGGGCGGACGCCCTGAAGGCTCTGATTACACAAAACTTTTCCCGTGCGATAAATGCCGCCGCCATTCTGCAGGTTCTGGCCGCCATCACCGAAGAGGCCCCCGCCTACCGGCTGGTTTATGATCGGGTGGAGCCGGCCATAGACCTGCTGGAACAGACCTTCGCCAGCTGGGATTCCCCCGCGCCGGTTTTTCGGGCAATGCCTGACAGCGGCCTGTTTGACTCGCCGCTAGACAGCCCTGACGGGGCGGTGCCGGACATCACAAACGGGCAATTCCTGCAAGCCCCCGGGATTTACGAGGTTGCGACCGACGCCGAACGGTTTCTGACCGGCCGGAACGGGAAAACCATCCACTATCTGAACGACGGCGCCGCCATGATCTGGCGCCTTCTGGAGGAACCTACCAGCCTTGCCGAAGCCATCGAAATGGTCGCCGCCCTGTTTCCCGAACAACCTGTTGCGCAAATCACCGACGATGTGACTGCCACTTTGCAGAACTTTTCCCGAAACGGTTTGCTGCTGAAGGCGCCCGAAATTTGCCATACGGGCGAAAATCGGGCAGACTCGGCCGGTAATAGAGGGTAATCCAGCATGTCCACACCCGCCAGCACCCGAAAGGACCTGACCCGTCGCGAAGCCTTGCGACGGCTGGGGATGGCTGTGACCGCCGCCTATGTGGTGCCGGACGTGGTGATGGTC
>JALWQC010000403.1 GCA_027080755.1 Paracoccaceae bacterium | reverse complement strand
GGTTTGTGTTTACCATGAAATGGTGGAAACGGCGGTCGAGGCGCTGGAAGGCACGGGCATTCCGGTGGCAGCGGTTTCCACCGGATTTCCGGCCGGTCTGTCGCCCTATCACCTGCGCATCAGGGAAATCGAGGAATCGGTGAAGGCCGGTGCGCAGGAAATCGACATTGTGATTTCGCGCCGTCATGTGCTGGAAGGCAACTGGCAGGCGCTTTACGACGAGACCCGCGAAATGCGCGAGGCCTGCGGTGCGGCGCATATGAAAACCATTCTGGCGACGGGTGAACTGGGCAGTTTGCGCAATGTGGCCAAGGCCTCGAAGGTGTGCATGATGGCGGGGGCGGATTTCATCAAGACCTCGACGGGCAAGGAATCGGTTAACGCCACGCTGCCCGTCAGCCTGACCATGATCCGCGCACTGCGCGATTACGGCGAGCGCACGGGCTACAAAATCGGCTATAAACCGGCGGGCGGGGTGAGCAAGGCGAAGGATGCGCTCAACTATCTGATGCTGGTGAAAGAGGAGCTGGGCAACGACTGGCTGTCCCCCGGGCTGTTCCGTTTCGGCGCCTCCAGCCTGCTGGGCGATATCGAGCGCCAGCTGGAACATCATGTAACCGGCCGCTACTCGGCCAGCTTCCGCCATGCGATGGGATAAGCTATGACAGTGAAAGAGATTTTTGAAACCATGGAATACGGACCGGCACTGGAAAGCGACGCCGAGGCGCGCGCATGGATCGCAGCCCACAACGGCAGTTTCGGCCATTTCATCGGCGGGAAATTTGTCGAGGGGACGGAGCATTTTTCCACCCGCAACCCGGCGGACGGCGAAACGCTGGCGATGATCGCGCAGGGCTCCGAAGCGGATGTGGACGCGGCCGTAAGCGCGGCGCGCAAGGCGCAGGCGGGTTGGGCCAAACTGGGCGGGCCGGAACGGGCGAAGGTGCTTTATGCTATCGCGCGACTGGTCAACAAGCGCGCCCGCCTGTTCGCGGTGCTGGAGACATTGGACAACGGCAAGCCGATCCGCGAAAGCCGCGACATCGACATCCCGCTGGTCATCCGCCATTTCTATCACCACGCCGGCTGGGCACAGTTGATGGAATCCGAGATGGCGGGATACGAGGCGCTGGGCGTTGCCGGCCAGATCATCCCGTGGAATTTCCCGATGCTGATGCTGGCGTGGAAGGTCGCACCGGCGCTGGCGATGGGCAACACCGTGGTGTTGAAACCGGCAGAGTTCACCAGCCTGACGGCGCTGCTGTTCGCCGAGATTTGCATAGAGGCGGGCGTGCCGGACGGTGTGGTCAACATCGTCACCGGCGACGGGCGCACCGGTGCGGCGCTTTCCACGCACGAGGGTGTGGACAAGGTGGCCTTCACCGGCTCTACCGAGGTCGGGCGGATTATTCGCGAGGCCACCGCCGGTTCGGGCAAGAAACTGACGCTGGAGCTGGGCGGAAAATCCCCGTTCATTGTTTTCGATGACGCCGATCTGGACAGCGCGGTTGAAGGGGTTGTGGATGCGATCTGGTTCAATCAGGGGCAGGTCTGTTGCGCCGGCTCGCGCCTGTTGATGCAGGAAACCATCGCCGACGTATTTCTGGCCAAGCTGGAGGCGCGGATGGCGAAGCTGCGGGTCGGCAATCCGCTGGACAAATGTATCGACATCGGCGCCATTGTGGACGAAAGCCAGCGCGATTCCGTGGCGGCGATGGTGGCCAGGGGCGTGGCCGAGGGCGCGCGCCTGATCCAGCCCGAGGTTGCCATGCCCAACGGCTGTTTCTTTGCCCCGACGCTGCTGGCGGACGTGGACACAAGCGCCACGGTCATGCAGGAAGAAATCTTCGGCCCCGTGCTGGTGTCCACCACCTTCCGCACGCCGGCCGAGGCTATCGCCTTGGCAAACAACACGAAATACGGTTTGGCGGCCTCTGTCTGGTCGGAAAATATCAATCTGGCTTACGAGGTGGCGCCGAAAATCAAGGCGGGGGTTGTCTGGATCAACTGCACCAACCAGTTCGACGCGGCGGCCGGTTTCGGTGGTGTGCGCGAAAGCGGCTTCGGGCGTGAAGGCGGGCGCGAGGGGCTGTTCGAATATGTCAAACCGGCCTATCAGAAAACGCTGAAACCCTTTGTTGGCAAACACCCGACGCCCTCGGGCGAGGTGCTGCGGGCGCCTGTGGACCGCACGGCGAAAATCTATATCGGTGGCAAGCAGACCCGCCCCGACAGCGGCTATTCCACGCCGGTTCTGACCCCCAAGGGCGCGCTGATTGCCCATGTGGGCGCGGGCAGCCGCAAGGACATCCGCAACGCGGTGGAAGCGGCGGCGAAGGCGAGCGCCTGGGCTTCGGCCTCGGGGCATAATCGCGCGCAGGTGATTTACTATGTGGCCGAAAACCTGTCTGCGCGGGCGGAGGAATTCGCCGCGCGGATTTCGCAGCAAACCGGTGCCAACAAGGGCCGCGCAATGGCCGAGGTGGAGGCCGCCGTTAACCGTCTGTTCACCTATGGCGCCTGGGCCGACAAATACGACGGCGCGGTGCATAACGTGCCGATGCGCGGCGTGGCGATGGCCCTGAACGAGCCGGTCGGGGTGATGGGGATCATCTGCCCCGAAGAGGCGCCGCTGCTGGGGCTGGTGTCCCTGATCGGCCCCGCGATGGCGATGGGCAACCGCTGCGTCGTGGTGCCCTCGGGCGCGCATCCGCTGAGTGCCACGGATTTCTATCAGGTGCTGGATACCTCGGACGTGCCGGGCGGCGTAGTTAATATCGTCACCGGCCCGCCGGATGATCTGGGCAAGGTGCTGGCGGACCACTACGAGGTGGACGCGGTGTGGCATTTCGGCTCGGCCGAAGGGGGGCGGCTGGTAGAGGCTGCCTCGGCCGCGAACCTGAAGCGGACATGGGTGGCCAACGGGCTGTCGCGCGACTGGTTCGACCGCACGCAGGGCGAGGGCCGCGAGTTCCTGCGGCAGGCGAGCGAAGTGAAAAACGTCTGGACGCCCTACGGGGAATAATCCGTTCCAAAGGGGGCCACTCCGATCTTCTGGCAGCTGAGGCTGCGGGGGATCGGGGTGGTTTTTTTGTGCGCGCGGGGTGGGGATTCCGGTGTTTACTAACATATGTTAGTAGGTGCGGTTTTGCCCCCGCGGGGGATGGGTAATATCCGGTTAAATCGAGAGGTGCTGCGGGGTGTTTCGGGCGCTTTCCCTCCTCGCATCCCATTGGTATTGCTTGAAAAATAGCGCCCGCCCTGCGCCCCGCGACATATCCACTAAACCGGTTTAGTGGAGTGCTAAAACCCCCGAAAATCCCGCCTTGCGCGCACAAAAAATCCGGCACCCGCCCGCAGGCCGCCCCGTTTTTGCAATATGTCTCGGAATGGGCTTCCTGGCCCCTGGTTTCGGCCCCCGGTTTCAAAGGGCCTGTGAGTTTATGAGGACGGTCTCCCGCGCCGGAAAGCCTGAACCCGAGCGTTGCTGACATATGCCGTTGTTAACCGGCGCAACTTTCAGGCGGATGGTGGTGTTGCCGACAATTGGCAACAAAATTGGTTAAAATTGTTCCGGCGCGGTAAACCTGCGGGTGGAAAGCCCGCCCTCGCTCAGTGGGAAACACTATAGGGGGGAAAGGTTAAGGAAGGGTTGAGGAAATCCCCGACCCTTCCGTTTTTTCAGATCGCCTGCGAATGTTTCGCCGCCGTGGTGTGATAGGCGTCCAGCCCCGTGGCCACAATGCGCGTCAGGTGGAAGCCCTCGGGCAGAAGGGTCAGACGGTCGTCTTCCCATGTCACGAAATCGGGAAATTCGGCCGCGATTTTTTCCAGATCGGGGCGGATTCCTTCGGCGAAATCCCCGAATTCCACCTTCAGTGCCGGCAGATCGACGATGAAATCGCACATCAGGGTCTCTATCGCCCGCGAGCGGATCTGGTCGTCCAGCGTCATGGCGATACCGCGCGCGGCGGCGAATTTGCCGGCGTTGATCTCGGCCGTGTAGGCGTTGGTGGTGGCGCGGTTTTGCACATAGCCCTGCGGGAAACGCGAGATGGACGAAGCCCCCAGCCCGATCAGCGCCGTGCAGACATCATCCGTATAGCCCTGGAAATTGCGCCGCAGGCGGCCTTCGGCCTTGGCGATGGCCAGACTGTCGCCGGGTTTGGCAAAGTGGTCGATGCCAAGGGGCACATAGCCGGCATTTTCCAGCGCGTCATAGGCCTGATTGAACAGGTTGAAGCGTTCCATCGGCGCGGCGAGGGCATCTTCGGGGATCATTTTCTGGCGCTTGGCCATCCACGGCACATGCGCATAGCCGAACAGCGCGATGCGGTCGGGGGCCAGCGAGATCACCTGCTCTACCGTTTTGCCCAGCGAGTCGCGGGTCTGGAAGGGCAGGCCGTAGACGATATCGAGGTTGATGGAATTGACGCCGCGCTCGCGCAGGGCATCGACGATCCATTTGGTGGTTTCGTAGGATTGCTCGCGCCCGATGGCCTTTTGCACGCGCTCGTCGAAATCCTGCACGCCGATGCTGGCGCGGTTCATGCCGTTGCGGGCCAGCGCGTCCAGTTTTTCCTCGTTCACGGCGGCGGGGTCGATTTCGACGGAAAATTCCCAGTCGTCGTCGATCGGGGCCAGTTTGCGCAGGTCCTGCATGATCGAATCGATATGTTCCGGCTGCAGGATGGTGGGCGAGCCGCCGCCCCAGTGCATGCGGGCGATTGTCACGCCCTCGGGGATGGTCGCGGCCAGTTTGGCGATTTCGACTTTCAGGACCTCCAGATAGCCCTCTACCGGGGACAGGGATTTGACCCCCTGCGTGCGGCAGGCGCAGAACCAGCACAGGCGTTCGCAGAAGGGAACATGCATGTAAATCGATACCTTGGAGCCATAGGACAAGGCTTTTACCCAGCTTTCGAAGTGGTCGCTGCTGATTCCGTCGTGGAACTGCGGCGCCGTGGGATAGCTGGTGTATCGGGGCACATTGCGGGAAAACAGCCCCGCGCGGGTGAGTTTGTCTAGATTTTCCATGACGCCCGAAAATAGGTGTTTCACGCCGTTGCGCCTTGATCGAGATCAAAGTTTCGGGGTAGAAGGGTTCACCCTTTAGGAGAGAAGCGCGAAATGTTGCAAGCCCCCCTTATTTTGCAGGAACACAGCCGCTGTGCGGATTGTCCGATCCGGCACCGCGCGGTCTGTGCCTATTGCGAACCGGCGGAGCTGGTGAAACTGGACGCGATCAAATCCTACAAGACCTACAAGGCGGGCGAAACCATCGCCTGGGCCGGCGAGCCGATGGATGTTATCGGATCGGTCGTAAGCGGTGTGGCGACCCTGTCGCGCACGCTGGCGGACGGACGGCGGCAGATGGTGGGGCTGTTGCTGCCTTCGGATTTCATCGGGCGGCCCTGCCGGCCGGCGGTGGCCTTTGATGTGGTGGCGGCCTCGGATGTGACGATCTGCCGGTTCAATGCGCCGGAGTTCGAAAAACTGGTGCGGGCCACGCCGGCGCTGGAACGGCGCCTTCTGGATATGACGCTGGACGAGCTGGACGCGGCGCGCGACTGGATGCTGTTGCTGGGGCGCAAGACGGCGCGGGAAAAAATCGCCAGCCTGATGGCGATTCTGGCGCGGCGCGATGCCAATCTGACCCAGCAGACCGTCGCCGACGGGATCCTGTTTTCCCTGCCGCTGACGCGCGAGGCGATGGCGGATTATCTGGGGCTGACGATCGAAACGGTCAGCCGGCAGATCTCGGCCCTGAAAAAGGCGGGGATCATCATTCTGGAAGATTCGCGCCATGTGCGCGTGCCGGATTTTGTTGCGCTTCTGGACGAGGCCGGCGATGATTCGGATGGCGGAATGGTGTCCTGAAAAGCAAAAGGCGTCACTTTTTTGTGTGTCATTTTGTTGCGGGGCAAAAAGCGAGCTTTCCAAGCCTGCTTGGAAAAAATACAGTGTGTTACGGAAATTTAACGGGTTACCGGTGTAATTTGGCGAAAAATATTGATCTAGGTCAAAGTTTGTTAACCGCTTACATCGCAAAACCACCCGATATGAGACGAAGGGCGTAGTGTGTCTGCGTCCCTCCAAACGAAAGAGGGAAACCATGTGGAATGGTATTAAGGTTGTAGTGCTGGGGCTTGTTGTCCTTGGCGCCGCGTTGGCCGCAAATTACGGGCACGATCTGGCTTATCAGGTCTCGGCTGTAATTGTTGCTGCTGCTGCGGCATTGTGGTTTATCCACGAAATCAAGCATATCGGGGACAAACCCCAGCCCGCCCCGAAGGGGTATATGGATGACGTGGTGCGTGCCGGCACGATCGCCACGATTTTCTGGGGCATCACCGGCTTTACCGTCGGTGTCTGGATCGCCTTCGAACTGGCGTTCCCGACCATCAACTTCGGCGATATTTTCGGCCCCTACCTGAACTTCGGGCGCATTCGTCCGTTGCACACATCGGCGGTTATCTTCGCCTTTGGCGGTAACGGCCTGATCGCGACGTCCTTCTATGTGGTGCAGCGCACCAATGCGGCACGTCTGTTCGGGGGCAAGCTGGCCTGGTTCGTTTTCTGGGGCTATCAGCTGTTCATCGTTCTGGCCGCTGTCGGCTATGTTCTGGGCTCCACCCAGAGCCGTGAATACGCCGAGCCGGAATGGTTTGTAGACATCTGGCTGACCATCGTCTGGGTGGCCTATCTGGTTGTCTTCCTGGGCACGATCTTCAAGCGCAAGGAACCCCACATCTATGTGGCCAACTGGTTCTATCTGGCGTTCATCGTGACCATCGCCATGCTGCACATCTTCAACAACCTGGCTGTTCCGGCCTCGTTCCTGGGGTCCAAGTCGTTCTCCCTGTTCTCGGGGGTTCAGGATGCCATGACGCAGTGGTGGTATGGCCACAACGCGGTTGGTTTCTTCCTGACCGCCGGCTTCCTGGGGATGATGTACTACTTCGTTCCGAAACAGGCGAACCGTCCGGTCTATTCCTACAAGCTGTCGATCGTCCACTTCTGGGCGCTGATCTTCCTGTACATCTGGGCCGGCCCGCACCACCTGCACTATACGGCGCTGCCGGACTGGGCGCAGACGCTGGGTATGGTTATGTCCGTTATCCTGTGGATGCCGTCCTGGGGTGGTATGATCAACGGTCTGATGACGCTTTCGGGCGCCTGGGACAAGCTGCGCACGGATCCGGTTCTGCGGATGATGGCGGTTTCCATCGGTTTCTACGGTATGTCGACCTTTGAAGGGCCGATGATGGCGATCAAGGCG
This sequence comes from Paracoccaceae bacterium, assembly GCA_027080755.1. Taxonomy (GTDB): domain Bacteria; phylum Pseudomonadota; class Alphaproteobacteria; order Rhodobacterales; family Rhodobacteraceae; genus NORP23. Next base: position 5,558 of record JALWQC010000403.1, on the reverse strand, counting down.
GTTAACTCCTTGTCCCACTACACCGACTGGACCATTGGTCACGTGCATTCCGGTGCGCTCGGCTGGAACGGCATGATCACCTTCGGGGCGCTTTACTACATGACGCCGCGTCTGTGGAAGCGCGAGGCGCTCTATAGCACGAAGCTGGTCAGCTACCACTTCTGGTTGGCAACGATCGGGATCGTTCTGTATGCCTCGTCCATGTGGGTATCCGGGATCATGGAAGGTCTGATGTGGCGTGAAGTCGACGCGCAGGGCTTCCTGGTGAACTCCTTCGCCGACACGGTTGCCGCGAAGTTCCCGATGTACTTCACACGTGCGACGGGCGGGACGCTGTATCTGACCGGTGCGCTGATCATGGCGTATAACCTGAGAATGACGATGCTGGGCGCGGGTAATGCCGTTACCAAAGCCGTCCCTGCCGAGTGAGGAACAGATAATGGGTATTCTAGATAAACACTCTATCATCGAGAAGAACGCCACGCTGTTGCTGATCCTCAGCTTCCTTGTGGTGACCATCGGTGGCCTGGTAGAGATCGTTCCGTTGTTCTATCTGGACAACACGATCGAGAAGGTCGAAGGCATGCGCCCCTACAGCCCGCTGGAGCTGGCCGGACGCAACATCTATGTCCGCGAGGGCTGCTATGTCTGCCACAGCCAGATGATCCGCCCGCTTCGGGACGAGGTCGAGCGCTACGGCCACTACTCGCTGGCGGCGGAGTCGATGTATGACCACCCGTTCCAGTGGGGCTCCAAACGCACAGGGCCGGATCTGGCCCGTGTGGGGGGGCGCTACTCGGACGCATGGCATGTTGCCCACCTGACCCATCCGCAGGATGTGGTTCCGGTGTCGGTAATGCCGTCCTACAAGTTCCTGAAGGAAACCAAGCTGGATCCGAACATGATCGTAGAGATGATGCGCGCGAACCAGGTTGTCGGTGTGCCCTACACGGACGAGGATATGGCCAACGCCGTAGCCGACTTCAAGGCACAGGCCGATCCGGATGCGGACTGGGACGGGCTGCTGTCGCGCTATCCCAAGGCACAGACGCGCAACTTTGACGGCCAGCCCGAGCTGACCGAAATGGACGCGCTGATCGCGTATCTGCAAATGCTGGGCACGCTGGTCGATTTCTCGACCTTCCAGCCTGCTGCAAGTCGATAGGGGGTATCATGTATACACTCTTGAGAGCATTGGCAGACAGCTGGGCGCTGGTCGCGCTGTTCCTGATCTTTCTCGGCATCATAGCCTGGGCGTTTCGCCCGGGCAGCCAGAAACTGCACGAGGAAATAGCGAACACACCGTTCCGTAACGACGAGTTGGAGGATTAATAAAATGGCAAGAAAGCCAGTTAAAAAGAAGGCACCTGTCAAGTCCACCGGCCATAGCTGGGACGGCATCGAGGAGCTGGACACACCTATGCCGCGCTGGTGGGTGTGGACGTTCTACCTGACAATCATCTGGGGCATCGGCTATCTGATCGCCATGCCGGCCATTCCGCTGGTTCACGGGGCAACGCCGGGTCTGCTGGGGAAATCCTCGCGCGCCGATGTTGCCGCCGAGATCGCGGCCGTGAAGGCCAAGAACGCCCCGCTTGACGAAAAGATCAACGGGATGGAGCTGTCGAAAATCGCCAGCGACCCGGAAGTCGGGGCCTATGCCATCAACGGTGGCCACGCGGTCTTCCAGACGTTCTGCATCCAGTGTCACGGCTCCGGCGCCGAGGGGAACAAAGGCTTCCCGAACCTGCTGGACGACGACTGGCTGTGGGGTGGCACCATCGACGACATCTACACAACCGTAAAGCACGGCATCCGTTCCGAGGATGACGATGATACCCGCCTGTCCGATATGCCGGTCTTTGGCGACGATTATCTGTCGGACGAGGAAATCGCCAGCGCCGCACAGTTCGTGCTGTCGCTGTCCAACCGCCAGACGGATCCCGCCCTGGCCGAGGCCGGCGCCGTTGTCTTTGAAGACAACTGTGCAGCCTGTCACGGGGAAGACGCCAAAGGCGGCCGCGAGGTTGGCGCGCCGAACCTGACAGACAACATCTGGCTGTATGGTGGCGATCTTGCGACGATTACGGAGACCATTACGAACAGCCGCCACGGCGTTATGCCCGCATGGTCGGTTGACGGAAAGCTGAGCGAGGCCCAGATTCGCCAGGTTGCCGTCTATGTTCATGAATTGGGTGGTGGCGAATAAGCCACCACCTGATACTCCCCTTGCGTCACATTTTCGTGACGCCACCTGCCTGACTGGTTTTCCCGTCAGGCTTTTTTCCTTATAGGCATATTTCTTGATCTCGATCAAGGAATTTGCAGGGAACGGGCATATTTGTTGCCTTAAATATACGGATTTAAACTGGAGAATCCCGTGACCACCGAAAATCAAGACGCCCCGCAGAAGCTATACGCCGCCCGTGAACCGGTTTTTCCCAAACGGGTAAAGGGGAGATTCCGCACCATCAAATGGTGGATGATGATTATCACCCTCGGGATTTACTATATCGGCCCGTGGATCCGCTGGGACCGTGGCCCGGGCCTGCCGGACCAGGCGATCCTGATCGATATGGCGCACCGGCGTTTCTATTTCTTCTGGATCGAGATCTGGCCCTACGAGTTCTACTTCGTCGCCGGCTTGCTGATCATGGCCGGTCTGGGGCTGTTTCTGTTTACTTCGGCGCTGGGGCGTGTGTGGTGCGGCTATGCCTGCCCGCAAACAATCTGGACCGATCTGTTCATTCTGGTCGAACGCTGGGTAGAGGGCGACCGTAACGCCCGCATCCGTCTGTATCGCCAGAAATGGAACGCGCACAAGGCGCGCCTGTATCTGACGAAATGGTTTATCTGGCTGCTGATCGCGGTGGCCACCGGCGGGGCGTGGGTGTTCTATTTCGCCGATGCGCCGACCTTGCTGGTCGATCTGGTCTCCTTCAAGGCGCCTTTCGTGGCCTATGGCTTTATTGCCGGTCTGACGGCGACGACCTTCCTGTTCGGCGGTTTCATGCGCGAACAGGTTTGCACCTATATGTGCCCCTGGCCGCGCATCCAGGCCGCGATGATGGACGAGGACACGATGACCGTCGTCTATCGCGAATGGCGCGGAGAGCCGCGCAAGCACACCAAACTGAAAGAGGGCGAGACCTACGGCGATTGTATCGACTGTAACGCCTGCGTGGCCGTTTGCCCGATGGGAATCGACATTCGCGACGGGCAGCAGCTGGAATGTATCACCTGCGCGCTGTGCATCGACGCCTGCGACGAGATGATGGACAAGGTTGGCAAACCGCGCGGCCTGATCGCCTATATCTCGGCCAATGACGAGCCGCTGGAACGTGCCGGCAACCCGCCGCGCAACATGTGGAAACACCTGTTCCGCCCGCGCACGCTGATGTATTTCACCCTGTGGGCCGCGGTTGGCGTGGCGCTGCTGGTGGCGCTGTTTATCCGCCCGGACATACAGGTCAACATCACCCCCGTGCGCAATCCGGTCTATATTGCCCTGTCCGACGGCACGATCCGCAACACCTATGACGTGCGCATCCTGAACAAGCACGGCACGGAGGAAAACTTTCACCTGTCGGCGAAATCCCTGGATGACGACAGCGAGTTCGATCTGGAAATCCAGGGCATCGATGGCCACATAGTGACGGCCCCCGCGGATTCGACGCATAGCGTGCGCGTGTATCTGAACGCCAAGCCGGACTCGCCGGCGGCAACACGCAACCGCACCAACGTGCGCCTGTGGATCGAGGATATGAAAACCGGTGAACGCACCAGTGTGGACACCATCTTTAACGGGAAATCATGATGGCAAAGCAGCGCGAAATCACGGGGCGCACCGTATTCTTTATTACCGCAAGCGCCTTTACGGTAATTATCGGGGTCAACCTTTATATGGCGACCTCGGCGGTGCGGACCTTTCCGGGGCTGGAGGTGGCGAATTCCTACGTTGCCTCGCAGCAATTCGACCGGCAGGCGGCGGAACAATCGGCGCTCGGCTGGGATCTGCGGGCCAATAACGAGGACGGGAAATTCCATATTTCCATCCTCGGCCCCGACGGCAAACCGGTCTTTCCTGCCAAGCTGGAGGTCCGCCTCGGCCGTCCGACGGTTGCGCGCGACGACCAGATCCCCGAACTGCGCCGCGAGGGGGACGGCTATGTCGCCGATACGGATCTGGCGGATGGCAAATGGTATGCCTATGTCGAGGCCGCCAATGCGGACGGGGTGACCCTGCAACAGCGGCTGGAATTCTATGTTGGCGGGGCGGTGCCGGAATGGGACATCACCAGCGACTATGAAAACGGCGAACTGGTGACCGCCGTTACCAACACCGTCGGCGATCCGGTTTTCCCCAAGGTGTTCGAGGTGCAGGTGGACCGCGTCATTGACGAGGCCGCCGCCACCCCCGCAGACGAAACCGCCGACACGGCCCCCGAGGCACCGGATGTGCTGCAGGTGCGCCGTGACAACCAGGCGATCGTGCGCGATGCCAAAACGCTGCAACTGCGCATCGAGAACGGCAAATATTACGCCAGGGTTGCCCTGGAGCCGGGGGAATATTACGCCTATATCCACGCGGTGACTCCCGAGGATGTGGAATTGACGCAACGTATCGCATTCACGGTGCCTGGCGGGGATGAGTGAGCAGGGCTCCATAGCGGTCTGTCCGGCCTGTGTCGCCATTTCCGGTGACAAGGCGAAATCGCTGGGGACGGCGCGTTCCGACGAGCTGCGCCGGATAGAGCTGTCCCTGCCCACCATCCATTGTGCCGCCTGCATCAGCGGCGTGGAAAGCGGGCTGAACCGGCTGCCGGAAATCCGTGGCGCGCGGGTCAACCTGTCGCGCAAACGGGTCTCGTTGACGGTCGAGGATATCCCCGGCATAGAAGAGCACCTGATAGAGCTGCTGACCAACTGGGGCTATCCGGCGCGCCCGCTGGACAGTGCGGTTCTGGAAAAGGAAAACATCGATAAAATCGGGCGGGATCTGCTGGCGCGCATTGCCGTGGCCGGCTTTGCCGCGATGAATGTGATGTTGCTGTCCATTTCCGTCTGGGCCGGCGCGGAATCGGTGACGCGTGATTTCATGCACTGGCTTTCGGCGCTGATCGCCCTGCCGACGGTGGCCTTTGCCGGCATGCCGTTTTTCAACAACGCCTGGTCGGCGCTGCGGGTGAAGCGGCTGAATATGGATGTGCCGATCTCGCTGGCGCTGATACTGGCAAGCGGGGTGTCGCTGGCGGAAACCATCGAGGGGGGGGATCACGCCTATTTCGATGCGGCGCTGTCGCTGGCGTTTTTCCTGCTGATCGGGCGCTATCTGGATTACCGGACGCGGGCGGTGGCGCGCTCGGCCGCGGTGGAGCTGGCGGCGCTGGAGGTCAACACAGCCACGCGGATTGCCCCGGACGGCAGCCGCGAAAGCGTGCCGATGGATGCCCTGCGCGAGGGGGATCTGGTGGCGGTGGCTGCGGGTGAACGTATCCCCGTGGACGGCGTCGTGGTGGAAGGGTCGAGCGAGCTGGACCCCTCTATGCTGACCGGGG
>JALWQC010000402.1 GCA_027080755.1 Paracoccaceae bacterium | reverse complement strand
GTCGAAACGCTGAAGGAACGGCTGGACCCGACGGCCTCTATCTTGCGCTCGCTCTATGCGCGGGCCAAGCAGAAGCAGGCGCGCATTGTCTTTGCCGAGGGGGACGACGCCCGTGTTGTGCGCGCCGCTGTTTCCTATCACCGCTCCGGTCTGGGCGAGGCCGTTGTGGTCGGCCGCCCGGACGAGGTGAAGAAATTCCTGACCGATGCCGGCATGCCCGAGGCCTTCGACGAAATTCAGGTCATCAACGCCGCGATGATCGACAATCTGGGTGAATACAAGGATTTCCTGTATAAACGACTGCAACGCAAGGGCTTTGACCAGCGCGATTGCCATGTGCTTGCCAGCCGCGACCGGCATGTGTTTTCCGCCCTGATGCTGGCGCATGACGATGTGGACGGGATGGTCACGGGGGCCACGCGCAAATCGGCGCAGGTGCTGTCGCTGATCAACCATGTGTTCGATGCCCGGCCGGGTGACGGGGCGGTCGGGATTACGGCCGTGATAAACCGCGGGCGGATGGTTCTGGTGGCCGATACACTGGTGCATGAATGGCCCGAGGCCGAGGATCTGGCCAATATCGCGGAGCGCGCCGCCATTGTTGCGCGCAGCTTCGGGATGGAACCGCGCGTTGCCTTCGCCAGTTTCTCCAACTTCGGCTATCCGGTTTCGGAACGTGCCGAGAAAATGGAACAGGCGGCCGAGGTTCTGGACAAACGCGGGGTGGATTTCGAATATGACGGGGAAATGACCGTCGATGTGGCCCTGAATATGGATGTGATGAAACAGTATCCCTTCTGCCGCCTGACCGGTCCGGCCAATATTCTGGTGGTGCCGGCGCGGCACTCGGCCTCTATCTCGGTCAAGATGATGCAGGAGATGGCCGGCTCTACCGTGATCGGCCCGATTTTGAGCGGCATCGACAAAGAGGTGAAGATCTGTTCCACCACCTCTACCGTCAACGACATCCTGAACATGGCGGTGCTGGCTGCCTGCAAGGTGGGGTAGATGACGGTTTTCAACTTCGGCTCTATCAATATAGACCATGTCTACCGTGTGCCGCATCTGCCGGCAGCGGGGGAAACGCTGGCCTCTACCGGGTTTCACAGTGGTCTGGGGGGCAAGGGGGCGAACCAGTCGATTGCCATTGCCAAGGCCGGTGGCAAGGTCGTGCATATCGGTGCCGTCGGGCCCGAGGGGCGCTGGACCGTGGAAATGCTGGCGCAGGCCGGTGTGGACACGGACCATATCGCAACGCTGGAAATCCCCACAGGCCACGCCATTATAAATGTCGATGACGCCGGCGAAAATGCGATTGTGCTGTTTCACGGGGCCAACACGGCGCTGACGCAGGAGATGATCGACAGCGCCCTGACGCAGGCGCGGGCCGGCGACTGGCTGTTGTTGCAAAACGAAACCAACCTTGCCTTTCAGGCGGCGCAGGCGGCCAGATCGCACGGGTTGAAGGTGGCCTATGCCGCCGCGCCCTTTGTGGCCGATGTCGCCCGCCGGATGCTGCCGGTTGTCGATCTGCTGGCCGTCAACGACATAGAGGCCGCGCAGCTGGCCGAGGCCACGGGGAGCGACCTGCAAAACCTGCCGGTGCCCGAGGTGCTGATAACCCGCGGGGCCAAAGGGGCGACGCTGCGCACGGGCGGGGGCAGTATATCGGTGCCGGCTTTTCCGGTGCAGGCGGTGGATACCACGGGGGCGGGGGATACGTTTACCGGCTATTTCATGGCCGCGATTGACGCCGGCTGGACGGCGCGGGAGGCGCGGACGCAGGCCGCGGCGGCCGCGGCAATACAGGGAACACGCGCGGGGGCGGCGCAGGCCATCCCCGACAAGGCCGAGGTTATGGAATTTATGAAGGGTATCGCATGAAAACGCGGATGATTATCGACACGGATCCGGGCATTGATGATGCAATGGCGATCCACTATGCCGCCGCCGATCCCGACATAGAAATCGTCGGCCTGACCACGGTTTTCGGCAATGTCTATGTGGAACAGGCCACGCGCAACGCCCTGCATTTGCTGGAAATGGCCGGGCTGGAGGCCCCCGTAGCCGAAGGCGCGGCGCAGCCTTTGTCGATGCCGCTGGCCCCGCCCTCGCATCAGGTGCACGGGGACGAGGGCTTTGGCGATCTGCCGGCCGCCACCCCGCGGGGCAGGGCGTTGGACATTTCGGCGGCGGAATTTCTGGTGCAAAGCTGTGCGCAAAACCCCGGAGAGGTGGTGATCTGCGCCATCGGCCCGTTAACCAATCTGGCGCTGGCGCTCCGGCTGGATCCGGCGATTGCGCGGAATGTGAAAAAGGTGGTGATTATGGGCGGGGCCGTGGAAACCGCCGGCAATATCACCCCCTATGCCGAGGCCAATATCTACCACGACCCCCACGCCGCCGCCGAGGTTCTGGCCGCCGACTGGCCCGTGGTTCTGGTGGGGCTGGACGTGACGCATGAAATCCTGTGTCCGGCCTCGGATTTCGATGAAATCAGGGGGAACGCGCCGCGGATCGGGGGCTTTATCAAGGATATCAGCGAATTTTATATCCATTTTTACGAAAGCGTGGAAAAATTCGGCGGCTGTTCCTTGCATGATCCCGCAGCGGTGATCGCGGCGGCCCATCCGCAGTATTTCACCACAAAATCCGTGCCGGTCTGCGTGGTTGCCTCGGGCAAGGCGCAGGGGCAGACGGTGGCCTGCCCGGGGGCTGACAGCCCTGCGGTCTCGGTCTGTCTGGGGGTAGATGCGGGGGCGGTGAAGGCCCGTTTTATCGACCAGTATAAAAATCTGGATTAGGATTGCGGCTGGTTACTCTTTGGTAATCTTTCACCGCTAAACCCGAATAGTGATCATATTCGGGAGAATCCCAGAAATGCTACCTGCCGGAATTGCGGGAATTTTGTTGCTGTTGTTGCCGGGCCTTGCATGGGCCACGGATGATGCGGCCCTGTGCGACGCCGCCGCCCTGCGCGCGGCACAGGCCCGCGGGATTCCGGTGGACGTCATGCGCGCCCTGACACGGGTTGAAACCGGCCGCAAACGGGGCGGGCAATTCGGACCCTGGCCGTGGACCGTGAACATGGAGGGCAAGGGATACTGGTTCGACACCCGGGCCGAGGCTCTGGCCTTTGTGCAGGACAGCTATGCCAACGGCGCGCGCAGCTTCGATGTCGGCTGTTTCCAGATTAACCATCGTTGGCACGGGCAGGCGTTTACCTCGTTCGACCAGATGTTCGAGCCGCTCGACAATGCCAGCTATGCCGCAAAATTCATGACCGATCTGTTCAACGAGGGCGGCAGCTGGTCC
>JALWQC010000401.1 GCA_027080755.1 Paracoccaceae bacterium | reverse complement strand
ATGGGCTGGACCGCCACCGATGACATGACAAGCGAGGTGCGGATCCGGTTCGATTCCGAACAGGCCGCCGTGGAATTCGCCAAGACCCACAACATCCCCTATCAGGTCGCCAGAACCCACAAACGCAAGCCCAACATCCGCCCCGGTGGCTATGGCGACAACTTCGCCGCCAACCGCAAGACGGTCTGGACGCACTAAGCCTTCCCCAGCGTTAACTGCAATCGATATCACCGGCAGTCTTGTATGATTGCCGGCAGCCGCTATATTTGTTTCATATTTTATTAATACCTTCGAAAAAAGATGCAGGATCAGGGCGTTGGACCCCGGCTTGCGAATACGGCAACACGGGAGGGTCGGGTGCATACCGCCTTCGATAACAAAAAGACTGCTCGCGGCCGTTTTGGCGCGCCCCGTGCCGGCAAGGTTTCCTGATGGAAGTTTTGTGGATAGGGGGCGCCTTTGCCGCCTTCGCGCTTGCGGTGCAGATCGTCAGTATCCTGTCCGTTCTGCCCCGGCTGCGGCGAAACCGGCCGGCCACCCCGCCGCCGGAGCCTGCGCCCTCCGTCAGTTTGCTGCGGCCGGTGCGCGGGCATGAATTCGCGCTGGAACGGACACTGGAATCGGGGTTTTTACAGGAGTATCCCGATTACGAACTGCTGTTTTGCGTCGATTCCCCCGATGATCCGGTCATTCCGCTGCTGGAAAAGCTGATCGCCAAATACCCCGATGTGCAGGCGGAAATCCTGATCGGCCACGACCAGACGACCGGCAACCCCAAGCTGGACAATCTGTTGAAGGGCTGGCGGGCGGCGCGGGGGGAATGGGTCGTGATGGCCGATAGCAACATCATCCTGCCGCCGGACTATTTTTCGCAACTTCTGGCCCGCTGGAATGCCCGCACGGGGCTGGTGTCCTCGCCCGCGGCGGGGATGGGGCCGGAAAATGCCGGCGGGGCGCTGGAATGTGCCTTTCTGAACGCTTATCAGGCCCGTTGGCAACTGTTTGCCGACCAACTGGGGCTGGCCTATGCGCAGGGCAAGACCTTGTTCTGGAACAAAAAAATCCTGAACGACCTTGGCGGCCCCGAGGTTCTGGGCAGTGAGGTGGCCGAGGATGCGGCCTCGCTGAAACTTGTGCATAAAAACGGGTTGCATGTGCGTCTGGCCCCGCGCCCCTTTGCCCATCCGGTCGGCGCGCGCAAGCTGTCACAGGTCTGGGGGCGGCAGGTGCGCTGGGCGCGGATCCGCCGGCTGGCCTTTCCCCGTCTTTTCTGGAGCGAGCCGCTGTCCGGGGCGGCGCTGCCCATTTCCATCATCATACTGGGCTGCCTTCTGGCCGGCTGGCCGCTGTCGCTTCTGCCGCTTTATGCGGGGCTGTGGTATGGCATGGAATGGGCGCTGGCCCGTTGGGCGGGCTGGCCGTCGGGCTGGCGCGATATTGTCATGAATCCCCTGCGGGATGCGCTGGTGCCGGTTATCTGGCTTGCGGCGCTCAGGGGGCGCGATCTGGTCTGGCAGGGGCAACGTATCAGCCCGGCCACGGCCCCGGAACGTCAGGGCTAGCGCATGGTTTCCCCCGATACCGCCATGCAGTTGTTGCAGGACCACGGGCTGTGGCTGCTGGCCCCCGTCGCCATAATAGAGGGGCCGATTGCCACCGTTATTGCCGGATATCTGGGGCATTTGGGGTTTCTTAACCTTTATGTGGCCTTTGTCGTGGTGGTGCTGGCCGATCTGGTGGGCGATACGCTGTTTTACTGGCTGGGCGCGCGCGGCATCGGCTGGATTTCCCCGCGCTGGCGGGCGCGTCTTGGCCTGCACGAACAGCGGCTGGCCGATATCGCGCGGCACTATAAAACACAGGGCGGGCGCACGCTGGTGATTGGCAAGCTGACCCACTCGCTGGGGATGGTGGCGCTGGTGGCGGCGGGCGTGGCGCGGATGCGGTTCTGGCCGTTTCTGGGCTATAATCTGGTGGCAACCATTCCCAAAAGCGGGCTGTTCCTGTTGCTGGGCTATAGTCTTGGCTATGCCTACAAACAGGTGAATGCCTGGATTTTCTGGCTGTCGCTGGTGCCGCTGGCGGCGCTGGGGCTGTATCTGTTGTTCCGTTATCTTTCGCGAAAGAAACCCCTTGACTGAAACGCCGATCCCCCCCGCTGCACAGACTATCACCTGCGTTATTCCCGTTTATAACGAACAGGACCGGCTGCCTGCGGTTCTGGCGGTTCTGGCAGGCCATCCGATGCTGGACGAGGTGCTGGTGGTCGATGACGGCTCCGACGATGACAGCGCGCGGGTGGCCGAAGAAACGGCCGGCGTCACCCTGCTGCGCCAGCCGGAGAACGGGGGCAAGACAAAGGCGCTGGCGGCCGGTATCGCCGCGGCGCGCAATCCGCTGATCATGCTGGTTGACGGCGATCTGGTCGGGCTGACGGCGGCGGATATTACCCGTCTGGCGGTGCCGGTGCGCTCGGGGCGGGCCGATATCAGTATCAGCCTGCGCGGCAACGCCCCGCGTCTGTGGCACTGGATCGGGCTGGACTATATTTCCGGCGAGCGTGTCTTCCCCCGTAGTCTGCTACCGCCCCTTGCGGCGCTGCACGGTCTGCCGCCCTTCGGGTTCGAGGTCTATCTGAACGCCCGTCTGGTGGCGCAAAAGGCGCGTATTGCCGTTGTGCCCTGGCCCGATGTGAAAAGCCCGCTGAAATCGGACAAACGCGGTGTGCTGGCCGGTATTCGCGCCGATATCGCGATGCTGCGCGACATGTTCCGCACGGTCGCCCCCTGGCGCCTTGTCCGCCAGATCCTGGCCATGCGCCGCCTGCGGGTGCGCGGGGATTAGGGCGTAGACCCATAAACCCCGCGTCGCCAGCGCGACCCTCGCAAAATATCAATGGTTCGGGACGCGCCGCACAGGGTGGCCCCCTTTGCCAGCGGCCCGACCCATTGAGATGAAGCGAGGATTGCGCCCTTCGGGTTTGGCGGATTTCCGCCCCGGGTGCGTTGCAGGTCCTTGAAATAGAACCACTATTCCGGCGGCCCTGCGCCTGCCCGGGGCGAAAATCTGCCAAACTGGCGGCGTGGGGTTTATGGGTCTACGCCCTAACGCGAGCGGGGGGACAGGGCCGGCGGGATGTGCAGCAGGTCCAGCAGGCCGTCATAAAGCCCCAGCACCCGCCGCAAAAGCCCCTGCATCCACGCCATGCGCATAAGGGCCGCCATAACCCCCGCAGCCACCCCCGCCACGATGAAAGAGCCGGCCATGTCCAGCGGCCAATGCACCCCCAGATAGACCCGCGACCACGCCACCCCCAGCGCCAGCCCCGTTG
>JALWQC010000400.1 GCA_027080755.1 Paracoccaceae bacterium | reverse complement strand
GGCGCCGATCTCCTCGACATCGCTGTCGCCTGCGGATTCCTCTTCCTCGGTTTCCTCGCCCTCGATGATGTTGATGCCCATTTCGGACAGCATCGCCATCACATCCTCGATCTGCTCCGAGGATACCTGATCGGCAGGCATGAACTGGTTCAGCTCGTCATAGGTGATATATCCGCGCGTCTTGGCCTGCGCGATCATCTTTTTGACGGCTGTCTGGCTCATATCGAGCATCGGGCCAGCGTTATCCAATTGGTCAGTGCCGGATTTTTGCTCGGTATCTTTAGCGGCCATGCGATGCTCCATAGAAAAAGCGGCCATGCGAATCACATAGCCGGAGGGGGTCAGGGCGACTCTCTATTGCGAATCGATGATTCGCAAGGGGGCGAGGGTCTATTTCTTCTTCCATATTTGTTCGTCGATCAGCTTTTGCAAGGCCTTGGACAGATGTGATTCGTCCGCCGTGCCCGATGATTCGCCGCCCAGAGTGTCCCGCACACTGCGATTCTGGGCGTCGCGGGCCTGTTGCAGGCGCCAGGTCAGCCCCTCGTCGGCGACGCCGGTGATCTCTTCCTCGGCCTCGCGCAGTTCTTCCAGAATGCCGCGCGCGGCGGCCAGCTTGTCCAGTTCCTCGGTAATCGCATGACGGGCCATTGCTTTGTCGGCACCGGGTTTCAGATGCGGATTGGCGCGGGTTTGTCCGATGGCCAGACATTTCTGCACCGGATCGTAACCGATCTTTTCCGCCACCGCGTTAACCAGTTTCTGGCGTGTTTCGGCGGGGTCTGCGGCCTGGATGTCCGGCAGGGTTTCCAGCAGAACGGCCAGCGCCGCGCGCAGGTCGGGGGACAGGAAAACGGCGCGCTCCAGGCGGGCTTCCAGTGTCTCGGCAATGTCGGGATGGTTCAGGCAACCCAGTAAAATAGCGCTTTCACGCACGCGGTCCCCCCCGTCCTGCTGCGCCAGAAGCGAGGCCTTGGTCCCCGGCGTCGGTCCCAGAGGGGCCTTGTTCCACTTGCCCTTTACATAGCTGCCGCTGCGCTGTCCGGCCGTTTGCGGGCGGGCCGGATGGAACAGGGCCTGCCGTTTGTCGTTAACGATTTCGCCGTAGTGGCGTTTCAGCAGCGGGTCGCGGATTTTGCCGATGGCGGCGCGCAGGCTTTTGTCCAGCGCGGCGCGGCGTTCGGGGCTGTCGAAAACCTTGCACTCGGTTTCGCGCTGCCATAGCAAATCGACCATCGGACGGGCGTTTTCCAGCAGTTTCGCCATTGTCTGCGCGCCTTGGGATTTGATCACGTCGTCGGGGTCCATCCCCTCGGGCATCAGACAGAACCGCAGGGATTTTCCGGCCTCCAGCAGGGGCAGCGCCAGATCCATCAGCCGCATCGCCGCGCCGATTCCGGCCTTGTCCCCGTCCAGCGCGATCACCGGCTCGTCGCACATGCGCCACATCATGGCCAGCTGGTTTTCGGTAATGGCCGTGCCAAGGGGCGCCACCGCATAGCCAAACCCCGCCTGCACCAGCGCGATCACGTCCATATACCCTTCGGCCACCACCAGCGCGCCGGCCTTCCCCGAAGCCTCGCGCGCGGGGCCGTGATTGTAAAGCGTGCGCCCCTTGTCAAACAGTGGTGTTTCCGGCGAATTGAGGTATTTCGCCCGCGCATTCGGATCCATCGCCCGCCCGCCAAAGGCAATGCAACGCCCGCGCGCATCACGGATCGGGAACATGATCCGGCCGCGGAAACGGTCATAGGGGCGGTTGTTGTCATCCGGCTTGATACAGAGGCCCGCGTTGATAATCTGCTCGTCCGGGATGTTTTTGGCGCGTAAATGTTCGAAAAGTGCAGTTCTGCTGTCCGGCGCAAAACCGATTTCAAAGCGCTGCAGGGTATCTTCGGGCAGGCCGCGGCGCTCCAGATAGGCGCGGGCCTCGCTGGCGCGGGCGGTATGCAGTTGCAGGCGATAGAATTTCACCGCCTCTTCCATCACATTGGCCAGAGTCTTGCGGATGTCGGCGCGTTCCTGTTCCTGCGGGCTGGATTTCGGGACGGGCATTCCGGCTTCGCGCGCCAGAATCTCGACGGCCTCCATAAAGCCGACATTCTCGGTTTCCTTGACAAAGGAAATGGCGTCCCCCTTGGCGTGACAGCCGAAGCAGTAATAAAATCCCTTCCGGTCATCCACATGAAAAGACGCGGTTTTTTCCTGATGGAAGGGGCAGGGCGCCCACATATCCCCCTTGCCCGGATTGGATTTGCGCGAATCCCATGTCACCTTGCGCCCGACCACCTGCGACAAGGAGGTGCGTTCGCGCAGGTCGTCCAGAAATCCGGGGGGCAGACTCATTTTTTGATATCCACCGTCTGGCGCGGGCTGCCGTCCGCGTTGAAAATCCTGATGCGTTCCACATTGTCACGATCATAGGTGACAATCGCAAACCAGTCACGCCCCTGCGTGACGGCTTGGGCCGTTTCGCCATAGGGCAGCGTGACCTGCGGCGGCAGGGGGAGCGGTGCGGGCGCGGGCTGTGCGATTTTTATGACAACCAGTGCCAGAATCGTTAGGATGCCCAGGATCATCGACACGGTAAAGACCGTCACCAGAATCCGCAGATTACGCAGGTTTTTCGGTTCGGGCAGGTCCGTGTCGTCAATTTCTACCGGAGAATGCGTTTCGTTCATGGCCGATCCTTATGAAAATCCGTTGCGGCTGGTGTTGGGCGATGCCCCCGCGCCCCGTCTTGATAAAGCGTTAAGCGCCGTTGTGCCAGAGGGGGCGGCGCTTTCGCGCTCGCGGTTGCGCAATCTGATCGAATCCGGCGCCGTGCGCCCCGAAGGCGGCCCCCCTGAACATTCCCCCAAGGCCAGGGTCGCCCCCGGTCAGGTCTGGCTGATCGATGTGCCGCAAGCCACGGAAATAGAGGCCCTGCCCGAGGATATTCCGTTGGAGGTGGTGTTCGAAGACGCGCATCTGATCGTGGTTAACAAACCGGCCGGCATGGTTGTGCATCCCGCGCCCGGCTCGGAAACCGGCACATTGGTTAACGCGCTGCTGCACCATTGCGGGGACAGCCTGTCGGGGATTGGCGGGGAAAAACGCCCCGGCATTGTGCACCGGATCGACAAGGATACCTCGGGGTTGCTGGTGGTGGCGAAATCGGATGCCGCGCACCACGGGCTGGCCGAACAGTTCGCGGCCCACACGATGGACCGCCATTACCGCGCCATCGTCTGGGGCGCGCCTTCCGCCGCCGATCCGCGTCTGGCCGGCGTCAAGGGCGTGACCTTCGAAACCGGCGGCGTCATCCGCATTTCCGGCAACATCGCGCGCCA
>JALWQC010000399.1 GCA_027080755.1 Paracoccaceae bacterium | reverse complement strand
GGATACAGCGGGAAAAACACGATTTTCTCGCATCCCTCGGCCTGAAGCCGGCGCAGGGCTGCATCGGTGGACGGGTTGCCATAGCGCATCCCGAAATCCACCAGCACCTGATCCCCGTATTTTTCCGCCAGCCCCGCCGCAATTTTTTCCGATTGCGCACGGGTGATGGTCAACAGCGGGCCTTCGTCCAGTTCCGTGTTCCAGATGGATTTATAGGCCGCGCCGGATTTTTTCGGCCGCACGGTCAGGATGATCGCCTGCAGGATCGGTTGCCATTTCCATGCCGGATAGTCGATCACCCGTTTGTCCGACAGGAATTCCCCCAGATAGCGGCGCATGGACCAATAGTCGGTGCCGTCCGGCGTGCCGAGATTGGCCAGCAGAACGCCGACTTTGGGTTTTGCCACCGGAATATGGTCGGCAGGGGCATGGGCAAGACGGCCGCTGCCGGGTTTGTCGAATTCGGTCATGTGGTTCCTTTCGCGCTCAGGCGGGGATATAGCCCTCGAACGTGATGTTGTCAGCGATACGCCTTGCCGCAGCCTCTTGCTTGGGGGAGCGGACGGTCCATGTCAGCACGGGATCGCCCCGCTCCTTTATGCGGGCGACGGGGGCTGTATCCAGATATTTGCGGTTGTGGGATATGAACCGCGCGCCGGCCCGGTCGTAATCGGGGATTTTGCGCAGCTGTCGCGCCCGCGCCCGCGGGGTGGTTGGCCAGCCGGTGATCTTGAAGGCATCCGTGGTCAGCCCGCGCGCGATGTCGGGGGCGTATTTGCGCATGGCAATCACCGCATAGGGATTGAAGGACATCACAGCCACTTCGCCGTTGTAATCGTCCAGCAGCTCGGCGGTGCGTTTTTCCAGCGGGCCGACGTCGGGGCCGAAAATGCCGTCCTGATCCTTCAGTTCCACCAACAGGGGCACCCGCCCGCCAATCAGGTCCAGAATTTCCGCGAAATCCGGTATGGTTTCATCGCCGCTTGTCAGGGGGACCTGGCGCAGTTCTTCGGCTGTCCGCTGGCGCACAAGGCCGGTTTCGGGGGTCAGGCGTTTCAGGTTGTAGTCGTGAAACACCATTGCCTCGCCATCCTTGGAAAGTTGCAGGTCCAGTTCTATGCCAAAGCCGTGGTCGATCGCATCCCGAAAGGACTGGCGGGAATTTTCAAGGATCCCCGCCGTTTCGTTATGCATGCCGCGATGGGTGAGCGGGCGCTGCAGAAAGGCAGCGGGCAGTTCAGGAAATCTGGAAGACACCTTCGACCTCTACCGCGACGCCAAAAGGCAGGTTGGAGGATCCGACAGCCGCGCGTGCATGGCGCCCCTGTTCCCCGAAGACCTCTACCATCAGGTCCGAGGCCCCGTTGACCACGGCCGGATGATCCCCGAAGTCCTGCGTGCCGTTTACAAACCCGTTCAGTTTGACCACCCGCACCAGCCGGTCGAGATCCCCCCCGCAGGCCGCTTTCACCTGTGCAATCAGGTTGATGCCGCAGGTGCGCGCGGCGGCATAGCCATCCTCGGGGGACATGGTATCGCCCAGCTTGCCCTTGATCATCGTGCCGTTTTCCATGGAAATCTGCCCCGAGATATAGACAAGGTCCCCGACCTGCACGAAAGGCACATAATTGGCGGCGGGGGCGGCGCCTTCGGGCAGGGTGATGCCAAGGTCGGCAAGGCGGGTTTCGAATTTTCCGGGCATGGGGGACTCCTGCATAATTACGACATTTCGCGACAGGCTAAACCGAAACCGGCCACATTTAAATGTCTAAACGGCGCAAGATGCAAAAAACCCCGCCACGGGGGCGGGGCAAGGTTTGTCGATACCCGCAACGGGTGCGGGCATCGGGCGGTGATTACTGTTCGCGCATCTCGGCGCGGATCTGCTGGCGCAGCACGTCGATGGGCACTTGTTTGCCGTCGCGTTTGAAACCCCAGAAGGTCCAGCCGTTGCAGCTGGGCGCGCCTTCCAGCGCCGCCCCGACCTGATGGATGGAGCCACGCGCATCATGGGCCACCAGCGTGCCGTCGGCGCGGATCTTGGCGCGGTGACGCCCGTTGAGCGAGCGCAGCTCCTCGCCCGGGGTCAGCATGCCGCGTTCGACCAGCTGGCCGAAGGGGACGCGCGGCTCGGCCCGTTTGGATTGCGTGACCTCCAGCGAGGACCGGTCATAGCGGCGGGTGTTTTCGATGCGCTTTTGGGCCACCTTGCGATAGGCTTCCTCGCGCTCGATCCCGATGAAATTCCGGCCGAGCTTCTTGGCCACGGCCCCCGTGGTGCCGGAGCCGAAGAACGGGTCAAGGATCACATCCCCCGGCTTGGTCGTGCCGACGATAATCCGGTGCAGCAGGCTTTCGGGTTTTTGCGTCGGGTGGGCCTTCTGGCCGTCCTCGTTCTTGATCCGCTCGTTGCCGTTGCAGATCGGCAGAACCCAGTCGGAGCGCATCTGCACGCCGTCGTTCAGTTCCTTCAGGGCCTCGTAATTGAACGTGTATTTCGAGGCGTCGGACTTCCCGGCCCAGATCATGGTTTCATGGGCGTTGGTCAGCCGTTTGCCGCGGAAATTCGGCATCGGGTTCGATTTGCGCCAGACCACATCGTTCAGGATCCAGAAACCGGTGTCCTGCAGGGCCGCCCCGACGCGGAAGATGTTGTGGTAAGAACCGATAACCCAGATCGCCCCGTTCGGTTTCAGGATCCGGCGCGCGGCCTTCAGCCAGGCGCGGGAAAACTGGTCATAGGCGGCAAAGCTGGAAAACTGGTCCCATTCGTCATCCACCGCATCGACCTTGGAATTGTCGGGCCGGTGCAGCGCGCCCTTCAGTTGCAGGTTGTAGGGGGGGTCGGCAAAGACCAGATCCACGGACGCCTCGGGAAGGCTGTTCATGATATCAATGCAGTCGCCTGCAAGTATTTCGTTCATCGGCAACGCGGATTGCGTGCCGGCTTTATCTTTGATCGCCATTGTTGTCTGCCTCGACAAGATTTGTTGTTTTTTTGATTACCCCTAAAATGATTCAAAAGTGATTCGGCGTCAATTTCTTTTTGAATCAAAGGGTTACTTAATTTTCTTGATACAACATCTTGTGTATGGGTTTGAAAGAGACCCTATGGTGTGGGGTCACCCCGAGGCGCCTTAGCCCCTCCTGATGCGCCGGAACCCCGTATCCGGCGTTATTTTCCCAGCCGTAACCGGGAAACTGTTCGGCCAATGCCGCCATTATCCGGTCCCGTGTCACCTTGGCGATGATAGAGGCCGCGGCGATGGAAAGCGCGCGCCCGTCGCCCTTGACGAGGGTTTCGCCACTACAGGGCAGATCGGGGGGCAGGCGGTTGCCGTCCACCAG
>JALWQC010000398.1 GCA_027080755.1 Paracoccaceae bacterium | reverse complement strand
GATCAAGACCGCGCGTCTGGATGGCTCTATCTCGCTGGAAGGGGGGCGGATCGACGATCTGCACCTGACCGACTATAACGTCACACTGGACCCGGATTCCGGCAAGGTCACCCTGCTGTCCCCCGCCAACACGGAAGAACCCTATTACGTCGTATACGGCTGGGTTCCCGCCGCGGGTGTCAGTGCGGATCAGGTGCCGAACGCCAAAACCATGTGGTCGCTTGAAAACGGCACAACCCTGACAGAAACCACCCCGATCACGCTGGTCTGGGACAATGGCGCCGGTCTGGTGTTCCGCCGCGAGGTCTCGGTTGACGACAACTATATGTTCAGCGTCAAACAGTCCGTGGAAAACACCACCGACACGCCCGTCACGCTGCAGCCCTACGGCATCATTGCCCGCGTCGGCCAGCCCAAGGTCATCGGGCGCTATATCCTGCATGAAGGTGTGATCCGCGATCAGGATGGCGAGATCCAGGAAATCAAATACAAAAACATGCCGGACGAGCCTTTCGATCCCGCCGAAAACGGCAATGTGGACAAGATCGACGTGCAGGAAAACGGCTGGCTGGGCTTTACCGATAAAAACTGGATGACAACGCTGATCCCGCAGCCGGGCAGCCCGTTCACCTCGGTTGCCAAATACACCCCGACCAGCGACACCTACCAGACAGACATGCGCCTGCCGCTGGTGCAGGTGCCTGCCGGCGGCACGGGTGACAGCACAAGCATGCTGTTTGCCGGCGCGAAAGAGGTGTCCACGATCAAGGCTTACCAGAAAAATCTGGGCATTGAAAAATTCGTCGACTCGGTTGACTGGGGCATGTTCTTTTTCCTGACCAAGCCGATCTTCGCCCTGCTGGATTTCTATTACAAACTGATCGGCAACATGGGCTGGGCCATCATCGGGCTGACGCTGACCATCAAGGCGCTGCTGTTCCCGCTGGCCTATAAATCCTATGTCTCCATGTCGAAAATGAAGAAACTGCAGCCGGAAATGCAGGCGCTGAAGGAAAAGGCCGGCGACGACAAGCAGATGCTGCAACGCGAGACCATGGCGCTTTATAAAAAGCACAAGGTGAACCCCGCGTCCGGCTGTTTGCCGATCTTCCTGCAGATCCCGATTTTCTTCTCGCTCTACAAGGTGCTGTTCGTCACGATCGAGATGCGCCACGCCCCTTGGATCGGCTGGATCAAGGACCTTTCGGCACCGGACCCGACCTCTATCCTGAACCTGTTCGGCCTGTTGCCCTGGGATGCACCGGGACCGGGAAGCGCGCTGGCAACCCTGTCCATCGGGGTGCTGCCGCTGTTCCTGGGGATCACCATGTGGTTGCAGCAGAAACTGAACCCGGCCCCCACCGACAAAACGCAGGCCATGATCTTTGCCTATATGCCGTGGGTATTCATGTTCATGCTGGGGCGCTTTGCCTCGGGGCTGGTGCTGTATTACGTGGCCAACAACACGATCACCTTCCTGCAGCAGTATTTCATCATGCGCAGCCAGGGGGTGAAACCGGACGTGTTCGGCAACATCATTTCCACCTTCAAACGTAAAAAGGCCGATTGATGGGGGCGGGCGTCTCCTGC
The DNA here is from genome assembly GCA_027080755.1 of Paracoccaceae bacterium. Lineage (GTDB taxonomy): Bacteria > Pseudomonadota > Alphaproteobacteria > Rhodobacterales > Rhodobacteraceae > NORP23. The sequence continues at coordinate 1,767 of JALWQC010000398.1, read as the reverse complement.
ATCTGGCGCCACCCGATCAAGGGGCTGGGCTGCGAGACGGTGCAAAGCACCTTTCTGACGGCGGGGGAAACCCTGCCGTTCGATCGCATCTGGGCCGTGGTGCAGGAAGGGGCCGCGCTGGACCCGCAGGCGCCCGAATGGGTGTCGAAAAAGGCCTTCAACCAGGGGGCCAAGTCACAGGCCTTCATGGCCATCCGCTCCACCTTTGACGAGGGCACCGGCCGGATCACCCTGACCCACCCGCAGCTGTCCCCCGTCACCCTGAACCCGGACACGGAAGCACAGGCCCTGATCGACTGGGTTGCGCCGCTGGTTGCCCCCGATCTGCCCCGCCCCGTGGCCATCGCCAAGCTGACCGGCAACAGTTTCACCGACCAGTCCGCGCCCTATATTTCCATCATCGCCAACGCCTCGCTTGCCGCGCTGTCGGACTATGCGGGGCAGGAACTGGAACAGGAACGTTTCCGCGCCAATATCTGGCTGGACGGGCTGGATGCGTGGGCGGAATTCGACCTGATCGGGCGCGACATCCGCATCGGCGGCGCCACCCTGCGGGTGGAGGCCCGCATCGGGCGCTGCATCGCCACCACCGCCAACCCCGCCACCGGCATACCGGATGTGCAAACCCTTGCCCTGCTGCGCAAACATCAGGGCCACCGCGACCTTGGCGTATTCGCCCGCGTGATCGACAGCGGCCCGCTGGCCCTTAACGACAGTATGGAGGTCCTATGACCATCACCTTCCCCCTTGCCGAAAAACCCGACGCCGAGGCGCTGGAGGCCGGGCGCAAGCTGTTCGCCGGCAACTCGGATTTCCTGAAGGGTGTCGTCGATATGGCCGGCGTCCCCCCCGCCGACCGGATGGAGATCTGCTTTGCCGGTCGTTCCAACGTCGGCAAATCGACGCTGATCAACGCGCTGACCGGCCGCAAGGCGCTGGCGCGCACCTCGAACACGCCCGGGCGCACGCAGGAAATCAACTATTTCACCCTGATGGACAGCCACTATCTGGTGGATCTTCCGGGCTACGGCTTTGCCAATGCCCCCGTGCCGGTGGTGGAAAAATGGCAGCGCCTGCTAAAGGCCTACCTGTCCGGCCGCGCCACGCTGCGCCGGGTTTTCCTGCTGATCGACGCGCGCCACGGCGCCAAAGCCGTGGACGAGGAAATCATGTCCCTGCTCGATTCCGCCGCCGTAACGTTCCAGGTGGTGCTGACCAAGACGGACAAGCTGAAAAAGGCCGAGCAGGACAAGAACCTCGATTCCCTGCGCAAGGTGCTGGCCAAACACCCCGCCGCCTACCCCGAGATCCTCCTGACCTCCTCCGCCAAGGGCGAGGGGCTGGAAACCCTGCGGGCCATCATCGCAACAATGGAATAGCCTTTAGTTCGCCAGCGCAGGCCGCTAGACTGACCAGAAAGGAGCCACCGATGGAGATTCAGAAAGCCATGCAAAGCGACTGGTTTGCCACCGCAAGAACCCTGTCCGAGGCCCTGCCCTACCTGCAACGCTATGACGGGGCCGTGGTGGTTATCAAATTCGGCGGCCACGCCATGGGCGACGATGCGGCGATGGACCAGTTCGCGCGCGACATCGTGCTGATGAAACAGGTCAATGTGCATCCGGTTCTGGTGCATGGTGGCGGGCCGATGATCAACGATATGCTGGCACGCCTGAACGTCGAAAGCAGCTTTATCGACGGCAAGCGGGTGACGGATGCGAACACCATGGAAGTGGTGGAAACGGCGCTGCCGGGCGCGGGCAACAA
>JALWQC010000397.1 GCA_027080755.1 Paracoccaceae bacterium | reverse complement strand
TGGGCGGCGGCGGTGAGGGTGCGGGCGGCGGGGTCAACCTCCTCGTTGTGCACCATGTTGTTGTGGCACCCCCCGCCGAGGGAGGTGTGTGGCAGCACGGGCGGCGCGGGGGGGCGATCGGCCGGCGTGTCGAGCACCGTCAGCGGGGGGGGAGGGTGTGGGGGGGCAAGGGCGGCGGCGGCGGCAATGTCGTGGCGCACATCGGGCGTAATCAGGGCAGCAGCATTACGCGCCCCGCCATGCACCACCCGGTGCCCGACGGCCGAGGGCGCGGCAAACCCCGCCCCCTGCAACTGCCCCAGCAGCAGCGAAACCGCCGTGGCATGGTCGGGGGCCGCAACCCCCTGCGCCGCACCAAAGCCGTGCAGATGTGCGGCCCCGCTGCCAATGCCCGCAACCTGCCCGTCCAGCAGCGCCGCCCCCCCCGCGCGGGGAAAGACGGCGAATTTCAGGCTCGATGAACCGGCATTCAGGATCAGGATCCAGGGGTCATCGGGCGGGGCCATTTTCAATCGACCTTCTGCGGGCGCATGTCCGCGGCGTCGATTCCGGCCACCTCTACCGGCGCGGTCATGGCGTCGCGGCGGAAAGGCTCGCCCAGTTCCTGATTGAGCATGACCTCTATGAAGGTGGTCTCGCCCTTGTCCATCTGGGCCTTGACGGCGGTGTTGATGGCCTCTGTCACCTCGTCCATCGTGCGGGCAACGACACCGTTCACGCCGCAGGCCTTGGCGATGCCGGCATAGGATACGTCCTGATCCAGATCGGTGCCGACAAAGTTGTCGTCATACCACAGGGTCGTGTTGCGCTTTTCGGCGCCCCACTGGTAGTTGCGGAAGATCACCATGGTGATGGCGGGCCAGTCCTCGCGCCCCACGGCGGTCATCTCGTTCATGGAAATCCCGAAGGCCCCGTCACCGGCAAAGCCGACCACCGGCGTATCCGGCTGCCCGATTTTCGCGCCGATAATGGCCGGCAGGCTATAGCCACAGGGGCCGAACATGCCCGGGGCCAGATATTTGCGCCCCGCCTCGAAGGTGGGATAGGCGTTGCCGATGGCGCAGGCGTTGCCAATGTCCGAGGACACGATAGCATCCGCCGGCAAAGCGGCCTGAATGGCGCGCCACGCCTGACGCGGCGACAGGGCGTCGGGGCGGTCGGCGCGGGCGCGGGCGTTCCATGTGGTGCCCTCGTCGTCTTCCTCGTGGTCCATAGAGGTCAGCAGCTGCGCCCATGCGGATTTGGTCTTGGCCACCAAATCGCGGCGTTCTGCGCGCCCGGCATCTCCGGCGCTGTCGGACAGTTTGGCCAGCAGTTGCTGCGCCACCTGTTTCGCATCCCCCACGATCCCGACCGTCACCGGTTTGGTCAGCCCGATCCGGTCGGGGTTGATGTCCACCTGAATGACCTTCGCGTCGCGCGGCCAGTAGTCGATGCCATAGCCCGGCAAGGTGGAAAACGGGTTGAGCCGCGTCCCCAGCGCCAGAATGACATCGGCCTGCGCGATCAGTTCCATCGCCGCCTTGGAGCCGTTATACCCCAGCGGCCCGACCGACAGCGGATGCGAGCCGGGGAAGGCGTCGTTATGCTGGTAGCCACAACAAACCGGCGCGTCCAGACGTTCCGCCAGCGCCTGGCTGGCCGGAATCGCGCCGCCGATCACCACGCCCGCGCCGTTCAGGATCACGGGGAATTTCGCGCCCGACAGCAGCTCTGCCGCCTGCTCGATGGCACTGGCGCCACCGGCGGGGCGCTCGAATTCGACAATGGCGGGCAGGTCCACATCGATCACCTGTGTCCACATATCGCGCGGCACGTTGATCTGGGCAGGGGCGGACAGGCGCCTGGCCTTTGTAATCACACGGTTCAGCACCTCGGGGATGCGCGAAGGATCGCGGACCTCTTCCTGATAGGCGACGCAATCGGCGAACATGCGCATTTGCTCCACCTCCTGAAAACCGCCCTGCCCGATGGTTTTATTGGCCGCCTGCGGCGTTACAACCAACATCGGCGTGTGGTTCCAGTAGGCGGTTTTGACCGGCGTCACCAGATTGGCAATCCCGGGGCCGTTCTGGGCAATCGCCATCGACATCTTGCCCGAGGCGCGGGTAAACCCGTCAGCCATCATACCGGCGGTATATTCATGCGCCGTGTCCCAGAAGGTAATGCCCGCCTTGGGGAACTTGTCGGAAATCGGCATGAACGCCGAGCCGATAATCCCGAAGGCATTGTCGATTCCGTGCATTTGCAAAACTTTGATAAACGCTTCTTCCGTGGTCATTTTCATGGGGTCAACTCCTGAGCAAGCAAGCCAAAAAGGCCGGTTTCTGCACCCTCTATGGGGGAGAAATGCGCCCGCAGAATAGGGCCAGTTTGTAAATCAGTCTATAGCCAGATCCCACAAAAAAGGGCGAGGAATGCTCCCCGCCCCTTTTGCATCATATAAGCGCGGCTTTAAAACCTGATACCGGCGCGAATTTGCACTTCCTGGATATTTGTCGTGCGCGTTAGCCCCGGGGTAGAGGTGCCGCCCACCTGATTACGGGCGATATATTCCGCGCCCATAAAATACCGGCTGCCCAGCATAAAGTCTACACCGGCCCCATAGTTCAAGCCCGAAGCAGGATAAGTGCTGGTACTGTCGGTAAAGCTGCTGGCGGAATACCCTGCAAACCCGTATACAAGCACCTTATTCATGGCATACCCGATGCGGGCCTTGCCATCGATAAAGTAGTCAAAGGTTTCTGCCGGCCACCCGATAGGGCCAAAACCCGGGGTGTTTACGGCGGAATAGGCAAGTTCGCCGCCAAATACCAGATTGTTGCGCTGGATGTTATAGCCGGCAAAAGCCCCATAGCTCTGGCCAGGCTCAAGCGACGGGAATTGGGGAACAACGGCTGGGCTATACATCATATCACCGCCAACACCGGTGCCATACGTGGCACCGGCATAGAAACCGCCCCAGTCAACGCCGGCCTCTACCGCCGGAGCAACGGCGGGGGAAACAGATGCTATCGGGGCGGGGCTGCCGGCAAGGGCCGAAGTCGCCAGGGCGAAAAGGGCCGCAGTAGTTCGTAAAACATTTTTCATTTTGGGTAATCCTCATAAATAATATACTTGACCCCCGCCAGTGTAATAAAATCGCCGTCCTGAGTCAATTTTTCAAGAAACCTCCGCCCCCTACCCCATCTCCTGCAAGGTTTCGGTTATGCGGCGGATGCCTTCGGGGATTTTTCGGGAATCGATAGAGGAATAAGCCAGCCGGAAATAGTTGGCGGGGCAGTCGTCGCCCTCGAAAAAGGGGTTTCCGGCCTCTATCAGCACGCCCTTTTTTTCCAGCCGGCGCGCCAGCTCGGTGGTGTCGATATGGGG
>JALWQC010000396.1 GCA_027080755.1 Paracoccaceae bacterium | reverse complement strand
AGCCGCTTTCTGCCCTTGGAAAGGGGACCACCCTGTCCGGCGGGCAGAAAACGCCTGATATTTCGCGCCTGCGCCGCTGTGAGTGCGAGATTAATAGGTCCTGACCCTAGATAATCTCCATCGTCCAGCCGCTTTCCGTCGGGCGGAGCAGCACAGGTTCCGCGTTGGCCGGTGTGACCGGTTCCAGCCCCAGCTCTTCGGAAATCGGCCAGAACACTCCGCCGTGGGCGACCACAAGCGGCGTGCCATCCCGCGCCAGAACATCGGCCAGCCCGTCCAGCACCCGACCGGCAAAAACCGTGTAGCTTTCGCCGTTCTTCGGGGTAAATTCGCCGGCTTTCCAGTCCTCGCCCAGGGTTTTGTCGATGATCTGCGCGCCCTCCAGATCCCCGAAATCCATTTCCTGCAAGGCGGGAATTTCGGTTACGGGCAGGCCCTTGACCTCGGCCACAATTCCGGCCGTCTGGCGGGCGCGTGACAGGGGGCTGGTGTAAATCGCGTCGAAATCCCGCTGCCGCAGGGTTTCGGCCGCGCTGAAGGCCTGCCGGATTCCCGTGTCGTTCAACGGAATGTCCAGCGACCCCTGATAGCGCCGCCGGCGGTTATAGTTGGTCTGGCCGTGGCGCAGATAGTAAAACGGTTTGCGTATAATCATGCTGTTTTCTAGGCCGTAGCCCCCGCGCTTTCAATGCCGCGATTTAGAATCGCTCCAACTTACTTGACTTTTTTCCTCGGAGTTGCCAAATCTATGCCAAGCGTCGAAAGGGCCAATTATGTTTATCCAGACTGAATCCACACCGAACCCCGCAACCCTGAAATTTCTGCCCGGCGAGGCCGTTCTGCCGGCCGGCACCGCGGATTTCCCCAACGCCGAGGCGGCGGAAACCTCGCCCCTTGCGCAGCGGATTTTCGCGATCAACGGCGTGACCGGCGTATTTTTCGGGCCGGATTTCGTGACCGTAACCAAGGACGATTCCGTTGACTGGTCCCATATAAAGCCCGCGATTCTGGGTGCGATCATGGAACACTACCAGTCCGGCGCGCCGGTGATGGCCGATGAATCCGGCACGGTTGGCCATGCGGATCATGACGGGCCGGATGCGGAGCTTGTCAAACAGATCAAGGAACTGCTGGACACCCGCGTGCGTCCGGCCGTGGCGCAGGATGGTGGCGACATCACCTTCCACGGTTTTGAACGCGGCGTGGTCTACCTGCATATGCAGGGGGCCTGTGCGGGGTGCCCGTCCTCTACCATGACCTTGAAAAGCGGGATTGAAAACCTGTTGAAACATTTCATCCCCGAGGTGTTGGAGGTGCGGGCCATTGGCATGTAATCCGCCTCTGGTCCTGTCATTCGATACATCGGCCGCGCATTGCGCGGCCGCTTTGGTTTCGGGTGACACGGTGCTGGCCAGCGCCTCCGAAGCCATGACCAAAGGCCAGGCAGAGCGCCTGATCCCGATGCTGTCCGAGCTGTTGGAACAGGCCGGCAAGGACTGGTCCGATCTGGATCGTCTTGCGGTTTGCACCGGTCCGGGCAATTTTACCGGCGTGCGGATCGGCGTTGCGGCCGCGCGCGGGCTGGCCCTGTCGCTGGGTATTCCGGCGCTGGGCGTGACCGGTTTCGCGGCCCTCGCCTATGGCCATTCCGGCCCGCTTACGGTGGTTCTGGACGGCCGGCGCGGGCAGTTTTTCACGCAGGATTTTCTGGATGGTGCGGAAACGGGCAAACCTGCGAACGCTGCTGTTGCGCAGGTTTCGCATGCGAAACCGGTGTTGGGTTTTATGGCCGATGAACTGGCCAAAGCCGCCGGCAGCCGCTCGCTGGGCGAAAACACACAGGTCGATCCCGTTGCCCTTGCCCGCATTGCCGCAGCGAAACCGGTTACCGGCGAGCGCCCCGCCCCGCTATACCTGCGCGCCGCCGATGCCGCCCTGCCGGCCGATCCGCCACCGGTGATCCTGCCATGACGCCGCAGGAAATGGCACGCATTCACGCCGCCAGTTTCCAAAGCGCCCCGCGCCCCTGGTCGCTGGCTGAAATCGAGGATTTGCTGACCGCCGCCGGCACCACGGTTTTTACCGAGCCGCACGGCTTTCTGATGCTGCGCCGCACGGGACCCGAGGCCGAGATCCTGACAATTGCCGTCCATCCCGACCAGCGCCGGCAGGGCATTGCCCGCCGCCTGATGCAGCAAATGGCCGGTTTCGCCGCCGCAAACGGAATCGCACAGGTTTTTCTGGAAGTTTCGGCCCGAAACCCCGCCGCCCGGGCCCTGTATGAACAGCAGGGCTTTGTGCAATGCGGGGAACGAAAAAACTATTATCACGACCATAACGGGAACAAAATTACCGCGCTTGTCATGCAACGGGATATCGGGGACGCTTAACCTTGGGTTAAGCTGCCCCAAGGGCAAATTAACCGTTGACGCATGGGCATTCCCCCTTTTTACTGTGTTGATTGATTTCAGGCACTGCCGCGGGTTTCATCTGCCGATCAGACCCCGACGATGCCGTTCATGAGTCTGATGACCTAAAGGGAGAACCTAATGAAACTCATCAAAACGCTTATCGGTGCCGCCGCTTTTGCCGGTGCAGCATCCGCCGCCTATGCCGAGGCAAATCCGGCCGTGATCTTCGATCTGGGCGGGAAGTACGACAAATCCTTTAACGAAAGCTCCTACAACGGGGCCGAGCGTTTCAAGGCCGAAACCGGCATTGAATACCGCGAGTTCGAGCTGCAGTCCGACGCCCAGCGCGAGCAGGCCCTGCGCCGCTTCGCCCAGCAGGGCAACAACCCGGTTATCGTGGCCGGTTTCTCCAACGCGTCTGCCATGAACGCGGTTGCACCGGATTTCCCGGACACCCACTTCGTGATCATCGACATGGTTGTAGATCAGCCGAACGTCCGCTCCGTTGTGTTCAAGGAACATGAAGGCTCCTACGTTGTCGGTGTTCTGGCGGCTATGGCCTCCAAAACCAACACGGTCGGCTTTGTGGGCGGCATGGACATCCCGCTGATCCGCAAGTTCGAGTGTGGTTATGCGCAGGGTGTCAAATCCGTTAACGCCGATGCCACCGTTCTGCAGAACATGACCGGCACCACCGGCGCTGCATGGAACGATCCGGTCAAGGGCGGCGAGCTGGCCAAAGGCCAGATCGAGCAGGGCGCAGACGTGATCTTCCAGGCTGCCGGCGGCACAGGCCGTGGCGTTATGCAGGCTGCTGCCGACGCGGGCATCTATTCCATCGGTGTTGACGCCGACCAGAACTATATGTTCCCCGGTTCCGTCCTGACATCTATGGTCAAGCGCGTAGACGTTGCCGTTTACAACGCCATGATGGACGAAAACAACGGTACATTCACACCGGGTATCCAGGCACTGGGTCTGGCCGAAGGTGGTGTTGACTGGGCGCTGGACGAATACAACGCCAAGCTGATCACACCGGAAATGAAGGCCGCAGCCGACGCTGCCAAGGCCGGCATCATCGCAGGTGACATCACTGTTCACGACTATATGTCCGACAACAGCTGTCCGGTGGAATAAGACACAATGACTGTGGAAACACAAAACCGGGGGCGGTCGGAAACGGCCGCCCCTGTTGCACCGGCGATCGAGCTGATCGGCGTCAGCAAGAGCTTTGGCCCTGTTCAGGCCAACAAGGACATTTCCATGACGGTTGCGCGCGGCGCGATTCACGGGATTGTCGGGGAAAACGGCGCGGGAAAATCGACCCTGATGTCGATTCTCTACGGATTTTACAAGGCCGACGCGGGCGTTATAAAGATCAACGGGATCGAAACCGAGATCACCGACAGCCACGCCGCGATTGCCGCCGGTATCGGGATGGTGCATCAGCATTTTATGCTGGTAGAGCCGTTCACCGTGCTGGAAAACGTTATCATGGGGGCCGAGGACGGCCCGCTGTTGCGTCCCTCGCTGGCCAAGGCCCGCAAGGTTCTGACGCAGCTTGCAAAAGAATACGAACTGGAAGTGGACCCGGATGCGATCGTGGGCGATCTGTCTGTGGGCTTCCAGCAACGGGTGGAAATCCTGAAGGCGTTGTATCGCGAGGCCGACATCCTGATCCTGGACGAGCCGACCGGCGTTCTGACCCCTGCCGAGGCGGACCACCTGTTCCGCATTCTGGAAAACCTGAAGGCGCAGGGCAAAACCATCGTTCTGATCACCCACAAGCTGCGGGAAATCATGGCCGTAACCGATACGGTCAGCGTGATGCGGCGCGGGGAAATGACGGCGACCGTGAAAACGGCCGATACGTCCCCCAGCGAACTGGCCGATCTGATGGTTGGCCGCCATGTTCTGCTGGAGGTGGACAAACAGCCCGCCAATCCGGGTGAGGTATTTCTGGAGGTCAAGAACCTGTCCGCGATTGACCATCAGGGCGTCGAGAAGCTGAAGAATATTTCCTTCAACCTGCGCGCCGGCGAGATTCTGGGCGTGGCCGGTGTGGCCGGAAACGGGCAGTCCGACCTGCTGGAAATCCTTGGCGGCATCAGCCCCGCCACCAATGGCGAGGTGTTGGTCAAGGGCGACCCGATCGACCTGAGTCGCAAGGCCAGCGCGGCCCATCGGCGGGATCGCGGCATCGGCCATGTCCCCGAGGACCGGCACCAGCGCGGCCTGGTTATGGCCTTCCAGACATGGGAAAATACGCCGTTCGGCTATCATAACCGGCCGCAATTCCGCAAGCCGATGGGGCTGGCCAACCAGAAGGCGATGCTGGACGACGCCAAGGCGAAGATCGAGAAATTCGACATCCGCCCGACGAGTCCGTTCCTGCCTGCCTCCAGCTATTCCGGCGGCAACCAGCAGAAGATCGTGATCGCACGCGAAATCGACGCCAACCCCGATATCCTGCTGGTCGGGCAGCCGACGCGCGGGGTGGACATCGGGGCGATCGAATTCATCCACAAACAGATTATCGGCCTGCGGGATGCAGGCAAGGCCGTGCTGCTGGTGTCCGTTGAACTGGACGAGATCCTTGCGCTCTCGGACCGGATCATCGTGATGTTTGACGGCACGATCCAGGGCGAACGCCGCCCCGACGAAACCAATGAACAGGAGCTGGGCATGCTGATGGCCGGGATGAATCCGGAGGAGGCACAATGAACAAGACTCTTCCGAAATGGGCGGATGTTTTGCTGATTCCGCTGCTGAACCTGTTTCTGGCTCTGTTTATCTCGGGGCTGGTGGTTCTGTTTATCGGCAAGGACCCGATAGAGGCCGTGAAGGTCATGATCCAGGGGGCCTTCGGCAAATACGGCATCGGGTACACGCTGTATTACACCACCAACTTTATCTTCACCGGTCTGGCGGTTGCGGTGGCCTTCCACGCGCGGCTGTTCAACATCGGGGGCGAGGGGCAGGCCGGCCTTGGCGGGGTTGGCGTGGCGCTGATCCTGATGTCGTTCAACTGGCCGCACTGGACGATTGCCATTCTGGCCGCCTCGATTGCCGCCTTTGTGTTCGGCGCGGCATGGGCGGCGATTCCGGCCTATTTGCAGGCCAAACGCGGCAGCCACATCGTGATTACAACGATCATGTTCAACCTGATCGGCTCGGCCCTGATCAACTATCTGCTGGTCGGCCCGATGAAGGCCCCGGGGATGGCGCCGGAAACGCCGCATTTCCCGCCGGGGGCCTCTATTCCGACGTTGCATGATTTCTTTGGCCTGTTCGGGATTGCCTTCGATAAAAACTCCCCCGCCAATATCAGCATCTTTATTGCGCTGGCGGCGCTGGTTTTTGTCTATATCCTGATCTGGAAAACCCGCATCGGATACGAGATCCGGGCCTTTGGCCACTCGGAAAAAGCGGCTGTGTATGCCGGTATTTCCCCGCTGAAAATCACCATGATCGCCATGCTGATTTCCGGCGGTCTGGCCGGGCTGCTGGCCGTTAACACCGTGCAGGGCGAGGCCGAGCGCCTGATCCTCGACACGGTGCAGGGGGCGGGCTTTGTCGGCATCGCCGTGTCCCTGATGGGGCGCAACCATCCGATCGGCGTGCTGCTGGCGGCCTTCCTGTTCGGGATCCTGTATCAGGGCGGCGGCGAGCTGTCCTTTGCCATGGGCATCCCGCGGGAAATGATCGTGGTCATCCAGGCGCTGGTCATCATGTTTACCGGATCGCTGGAAAATATCGTTCGTATACCGGTTGAACGGCTGTTCGCCCGTTTCGGCAAGGGAGAGGCATAATGGAACTTTTGCAACTGATGGATTCCGCCGTGCGTCTTGCAACACCGCTGTTGCTGGCCGCCCTCGCGGGCCTGTATTCCGAGCGCTCGGGGATTTTCGATATCGGGCTGGAAGGCAAGATGCTGATGGGGGCCTTCGTGGCCGGTGCCTTTTCCGCCGTGGCCGGTATGCCGGTCGCCGATGGCGGCTGGGGCTGGACGCATGGTATGGCGTGGTTCGGGCTGTTTATGGCCATCATCGTTTCGGTCATGTTGTCGCTGATCCACGGGTTTGCCTCTATTACCCTGCGGGGGAACCAGCTGATTTCCGGCGTGGCGATCAACTTTTTCGCAGCGGGAACCACCGTTCTGGTCGGGCAGGAATGGTTCCATTCCGGCGGCATGACCCCGACGCTGAAGGATAACCAGCGGTTTGAACCGATTACCCTGCCTTTTGCCGATGCGGTAAAGGATGTGCCGGTGCTGGGGCCGATCTACTCGGACCTGATTTCCGGGCATAACATCATTGTCTATATCGCGCTGGCGGCGGTTCCGGTTACATGGTGGATTCTGTTCCGCACCCGTTTCGGGCTGCGTTTGCGGGCGGTCGGGGAAAATCCGGCGGCGGTGGACACGGCCGGTATTTCGGTGATCAAGCAACGCTACGCAGCGGTGATCATCGCCGGAGTCCTGTGCGGCGTGGCCGGTGCCTACCTTAGCCTTGGCACATCGGCGGCCGGTTTCGTAAAGGATATGAGCGCAGGCAAAGGCTTTATCGCGCTGGCGGCGCTGATCTTTGCCAAATGGCAACCCAGAGGCGTGCTGATGGCGGCGCTGCTGTTCGGCTTCCTCGAAGCGATCGGCAACAAATACCAGAGCGTCGATCTGGGCCTGTTCGTTATTCCGGTGCAATTCATGCAGGCGCTGCCCTACATCCTGACCGTGGTTATTCTGGCCGGCTTCATCGGCAAGGCCGTTCCCCCCGCCGCAGGGGGCGAACCATACGTCAAGGAACGCTAGGGCGGGTATGATTTGTCACATTACATAATGGTGTAACGCGGGGTATTCGCGTTACACCAAAAGTATAGGTGAAGATATGCATATCTACTTCCCCGTTGCCGAAGTTTCGGTAAACCTGTTTTTGTTGCTGGGCCTTGGCGGCATCGTCGGCGTTTTGTCCGGCATGTTCGGTGTCGGGGGCGGGTTTATCCTGACGCCGCTGCTGTTCATGGTCGGCATTCCGCCCGCGGTTGCGGTTGCGACCGGCTCGAACCAGATTGTGGCCTCTTCCCTGTCCGGCGTGCTGGCGCATTTCAAACGCAAGACGGTGGATTTGAAGATGGGCCTGATCCTGCTGATCGGCGGTCTGGCGGGGGCGATGGTCGGGGTGCGTATCTTCAGCTATCTCAAGGAACTGGGGCAGGTCGATCTGTTCGTGACCCTGACCTATGTGGTGTTTCTGGGCCTGATCGGCGGCCTGATGTTTGTCGAGAGCCTGAACGCCATCCTGAAAAGCCGTTCCAACAAGCCGCGCAAGAAAACCAAGCATCACACATGGATCCACGGCCTGCCGTTCAAGACGCGGTTCCGGACCTCGAAGCTGTATATCAGTGTGATCCCGCCGATTCTGGTCGGGTTTCTGGTGGGGATCCTGTCGGCGGTTATGGGTGTTGGCGGCGGCTTTATCATGGTTCCGGCGATGATCTATATCCTCGGCATGCCGACGAAAGTGGTTGTCGGCACCTCGCTGTTCCAGATTATTTTTGTGGCGGCCTTTGCCACGCTGATGCACGCGATGGAAAATTTCACCGTTGATGCGCTGCTGGCGCTGGTCCTGATTCTGAGCGGCGTGATCGGCGCGCAGATCGGCACCAAGCTGGGATTGAAGCTGAAGGCCGAGCAGTTGCGGATTTTGCTGGCGCTGATGGTTCTGGCCATGTGTTTCAAGCTGGGGCTGGGGCTGGTTCTGACCCCGGGGGAGCTTTTCTCGGTTTCCTAAAAAAACCGCTCCGATTTGTCGCAGGTGTGTATGCTGAACATCCAGACATTCTAATGTAGGAACATATCGAGCGTTCAGGGCGCAGGTTTTGACACAAGGGGTCAGTGTATTGCGGGTTTTATTCCTTTGGATCGGGTTATTGTTTGGCGCCACTGTCGCGACAGCACAAAGCATCGTGACCGATCTTAGCCAGAACGACGTGTCCATCACCGCGAATTTTGACGGCTCGCAGATTTTTATCTTCGGGGCGGTCAAATCCGCCATCATGCCGGATGTAAACGCCGCCCCGCTGGACGTGATAATAGAGGTCGCCGGCCCCTCGGCCCCTGTGGAGGTGCGCAAGAAGGTCCATAAATTCGGTATCTGGGTCAACGGTCCGGCGGTGGAAATTGCCCAAGCGCCTGTATTCTACAGCCTTGCCGGCACCCGTCCGGTCAGGGAAATCCTGCCGGATGAAGAGCGCGCGAAATACAATATCGGGCTGGATTATGTGGTGCAGGCCAGCGACGATATCGCCCCCGAATACAAGGATGCCCTGATCCGCATCCGTCAGGAACGGGGAACATTCGCCAAGCTGGAATCGCCGGTGAAACTGTCGGAACAGACGTTGTTCACGACCAAGGTCAACCTGCCCTCCAATCTGGTAGAGGGCGACTATACCGCCAGCATCTATCTGGTGCGGGATCAGGCTGTGGTGGCGTCCTCGGTGTCGGAAATTACCGTGCGCAAGGCGGGGATGGAACGCTGGATTTATAATCTGGCGCATGAAAAGCCGCTGATCTACGGGCTGCTGTCGCTGCTGGTGGCGCTGGTGGCGGGTTATGGGGCGTCCACCATTTTCCGGCTGATGAAGCGCTAGGGCGTAGACCCATTAATCCTCGAATCCGGTCATTTCCAGTGGCGGGGTCGGGGCGGCCAGATCGGCAATTCCCAAAGGTTCCGTCGGGCGCGCCAGCATATAGCGCGTGACCCAGTGCAGCCGCGTTTCGGCGCGGGTGATGGCGACATAGGCCAGACGTTTCCACAGGGGGATGCCGGCCTCGGAGCGGCCGGAACGGTAGGCGGCATAGATGTCGGGGGCAAAGACCTGCACCTCGGGCCATTGGCTGCCCTGCGCCTTGTGGATGGTCACGGCCGCCCCGTGCAGAAAGGTTGCCCCCATGCGCGCGGCGGAGGCGAGGAAAGGTTCCTCGCGGTCGGGGGATTCTATCTGGATGATGGTGGCGGCGTTGACGCGGGGGTCCTCGGCCCCGACCACATGCAGGCGGGAAAACCCCGGTTTGCGGCCCGGTTCCAGATAGATCACCTGCGCGCCCTTGATCAGGCCGCGGGCTTCCAGATCGATACGTTTTTTGCGGTGTTTGAGCGGCAGCTCGATGCCGTCGCAGATCAGCGGCTCGCCGGACAGGAGCGAATCCTCGGGGGCGTCATAGGCGCTGCGAAAGGCCTGAATCAGCCGGATGCGGGTGGCATTGCGCCAGACCAGAACCGGCGAGCGGGCCATCAGCTGTGCATTCACCCGCTGGCTCAGGACAACGCGGTCATCCTGCGCGGCCAGCTGCTCGATCTTGCGTTCGAACTGTTCAAAGGTCACCTCGGGGTCGCCCAGCATATGCGCCAGGTCGAGGATGGGATTGTCGGCCTCTTGCCGGTGGATGCGGTGCAGTTGCAGCTTTTGCGGATCGGGCAGTTTGTCAAAGCTCATGTTGCCGGACTGCCCGACGGGGGCCAGTTGTGCGGGGTCGCCGAACAGAACGAGGGTGTTGAAAATTTCTTTCAGATCGTTCAGCTGCTTGTCGTCCAGCATGGAACTTTCGTCGATAAAACCGATGTCCAGCGGATCGTCGCGGCGGCTCCAGCCCGTTATGAAATCCGAGCCGCGCAGCCCGGCCGCCGCCAAAGCCCCGGGGATGGATTTTGTCGATTGATAGACCGCCAGCGCGCGATCCAGCGCGGCATCGGTCAGCCCCTCTATTTCCGGCTTATCGCCATCGCCGGCCAGCCATTCGGCGATTTTTTCGTATTCGGGATCATAGACGGGGGTGTAAAGAATGCGGTGGATGGTGGTGGCCGGCACCCCGTGATTGCGCAGCACGCTGGCGGCCTTGTTGGTTGGCGCAAGGATGGCAAGGGTGCGTTTGTCCTTGCGTTTGCGGGTTTCGTAATCGGGCGAGACGATTTCCACGCCGGCCTCGTTCACGGCCTCTACCAGTTTTGACAGCAGCAGCGTTTTGCCCGATCCGGCCTTGCCCAGCACCGCCAGCACCTGCAAATTGGCGCTGGCAGTGGGCAGGGTCGTTGCGTTGTCCAGATCGACACCGGTTTTTTTCAGAGCCTCGGAGATGGCATCATAGGCCTGTGCCTGATCGTCGGAAAACTGCATGCTGCCTCGCTTTTCCTTTGTTTTAGCACATTCCCCCTAGGCGGCAACCGCGCATTGGGCCGGGGCGTCCAGCGGGAAGGATTTATCGAACCAGCCTTCGACTTCGCGCGGGGAAATCCGGAATTTGGAACACAGGCGCAGTTTGACCGCTTCGGAGTATTCCCACAAGCCGACAGAGATCGCCTCGCGCCCCGTGCCCTCGGTGCCCAGAATTTCGGGGGACCAGCCGATGCGGCGGTAGATGCGGGTCATGCGGGCATCGAAAACCCCGACGGAGTGTTGCAGCCCGAACCGCAGCCCCATTTCGCAGCCGGCCAGCATCAGGGCCGCGGCCGTGTTGCCCGGGTTGCCGTTGTCGGGCGAGATGCAAAAACGGGTGCATTCCCAGATCAGGGGGTGGATAATATGCACGCCGTCGCTCAGATGGCTGAAGTGTTCGTTAACCATCGTGCGCCCCACCGTCGGCAAAAACCGCATGGATCCGGCGTGGCCCCCCCTTGCATCCAGCGCGATGACATAAAGCGGGTTCAGGTCGTCGTATTCGTCGCGCTCCTCGCCCGCGTCATTAACGCTGACGTCCCAGTTCTGGCGCTCTTTGAACTGGCGGCGGCGGTCCTGAAACATGGCGGATTTCAGGGCGGGGGTGGTGTCGAGCGTGTCTGCATAGGAAAACTGTATCATCTTAAATCCTCTCGTTGCGATACGGGAGGGATAGAGATGTTTGGTTAATATTGGTCGAGCGTGCGCTGCAATCGCCCTTTGCGCAACAGCTACAACACCACCACACCACGGCTGACGGCCAGCGCGACGGCGTGGGTTGTATTGGCGGCGCCCAGCTTGAAGCGGGCGGAATCGATGTAGACGCGCAGGGTGTGTTCCGAGATTTTCATCTTTTCGGCGATGCGGCTGCGGGCCTCGCCCATGCCCAGAAAGGCGAGGGCGTCATGTTCGCGCGGCGACAGATCCCGCATGGTAAAGCTGTCGGTCTCTCCGGTAATCCGGTTGGCGCGCTCATGGACGTAATGGGACAACAGCAGGAAGTCGCTGGCGCGTTCATTCGTGAATTTGGCCCATCTGTCGTCGTTCATATCCATGTTGACGCTGAACAGGGCAAACTGGCCGTTGGGGCCGCGGATCGGCACGGAATACCCCTGGTTGCCAAGGCCGGCGCTTATGGCCTCGCCCAGAAAATTCCGCTTTGTCGGGGTGTTCCAGTCCAGCCGCTTCCAGTCCATCGGGTTGAACTGTTTGATCGCCCCGAGGACAACAGGATCAAGGCGGGTGTAGTTCTGTTCAAGATAGTAGTCCACCCATTCCGGGGCATAGGTCAGGGCGCCGTATTGCTGGCCCGAGCCGCTGACGGAATGATAGACAACGTGTTCCGTGTCATAGGTATCGCGAATATGTTCGATCAGGGATTGGAGGTCATCCAACGTATTCGTTGTTTGTAAACGCTCCAGAATCTTTTCTACTTTGGCACTCATTTCCATCCAGAACGTTCTGGCCACGCTCGCGGGTGTGCAATTCGGATGCAGCCACGAGAATGGCGTCATCAAGGTGTTCCGCCAGATCCAGCATCGCCTGTTCCCGGGCGAATTTTTTCAGATCGGTCAGAACGTCAATCATCCATTCGTTGTTCATACTACACCTATAGGTTGAATAGTCAATACGCTAGTAACCATCCCAAGAACGGGCTGGCAATACTACCCCCCAATTATAACTCCCCATAAATGGGGAGGCGGGGTTTTGTAGGGCCTTGAAAGTGTTGGGCGCACAAAAAACCGGCCCGGATTTTCAGCCGGGCCGGTGTGTGGGGTGATTCGGGTTTAGGACTTACCGGCCGCTATGGCATCCTCGAACGTGCGCAAACCGGTGGTGGGGGCGCTGACCAGCACGGCCATATTGCCGGGTTTGTGTTCGTTGTTGAGCATCTTCATATGCGCCGCAGGGATGTCGGCCCAGGGGAAAACCTCGGACATGGAGGGATCAAGCCGGCGTTCCAGCATCAGCTGGTTGGCGGCGCTGGCCTGTTTGAGGTTGGCGAAATGGCTGCCTTGCACGCGTTTCTGGTGCATCCACAGATAGCGCGCGTCCAGCGTCAGGTTATAGCCGGTGGTGCCGGCACAAATCACGACCATACCGCCCTTTTTGCATACGAATGTGGACACGGGGAAGGTGGCCTCGCCTGGGTGTTCGAACACCATATCGACGTTGTTGCCCTTGCCGGTGATGTCCCAGATGGCCTTGCCGAACTTGCGCGTTTCGCTGAACCAGTCCTTGTATTCTTTGGTGTTGACGGTCGGCATCTGGCCCCAGCAATTGAAATCCTTGCGGTTGATAACGCCCTTGGCGCCCAGACCCAGCACAAAATCGCGCTTGCCCTCGTCCGAGATCACGCCGATCGCATTGGCGCCGGCCGTGTTGATCAGCTGGATCGCAAACGATCCAAGCCCCCCCG
>JALWQC010000395.1 GCA_027080755.1 Paracoccaceae bacterium | reverse complement strand
TTCCAGCCCTGCCCGCGCGTCGCCCCCTGCCCGCCGATCGAGGCGCTGCCGGAAAAGCCGATCCCGCCCTGCACACGGCCATTGGCGCGGCCGTCCGTGGTGGTGTTGCCATAGCCCCCGTTTCCATAGGGCTGCGCGCCATAGGGCTGCGGGGCCTGCATCCAGTAGGGCAAAGGCACCCCTGCTCCCTGCATCCACATCGGGGCGCCATAGGGGGCCGGCGCGGGCGCGCTCGCCGCGCTATTCGACGGGGACGGTGTGGTTTCGGGCGCCTGCACGGGCTGCGGAGTCGGGGGCAGCATCTGCACGCCGCTGCCATGATAGGGCCCCGGCGGCGGAGGCGTCTCCTGCGCCAGCGCGCCAGTGGCCAGCACCAGCCCTGCAAGGCTCGACGTCAGTAAGCTTTTTATGCGCATGGGTCCCCTCCTGTCCTATGAATCGGTGTCGTCAATGTCGGTGCTCAAACGGATCCCGCGCCGCCCTTTGGCCGGTTTGCGGGCCGGTTTCGCAGCGGGTTTCGCAGCGGGTTTTGCCGGCGTCTTGCCGGCCGGCTTGCGGGGTTTCGCCGGCGTTTTCGCCTTGGCCTTGGTCTTGGTCTTGGCCGCCGGTTTCGCCCCGGTCGTGCCTTTGGCCTGCCCCTTGGGCGCCGGTTTTTCAGCAGGGGCTTCGGAATTTCCGCTATCGTTCAAGGGCTTGGCGGCAGGTTTCGCATGCGAAACCACCTCCGGTTGTGTTTCAACCGGTGTGGAAGGCACCACAGGCGCCGCCTTCGCCCGCCGCCGGAACAACCGACCGAAGGTGGCGCCGATGGCGAACAGCAGCAGCTCTCCCAGCAACAGGACCGCATCCCAGATCCCCGCCAGCAACCCGCCCCGCCGGCGCGTGCTGGCGGGTTTGTCGTCGTCTTCATGATATTCCACACCGCAGGACTGGCACAGGGATTTGCGGAAACTGACGCAGCCCAGCGGGATGACGATCAGGGTCAACAGCGTGGACACCATCCCCCCGAACATCAGCGAAATCGCCATGCCCTGAAAAATCGGGTCGCTCAAAATCACGGAGGAGCCGACCACCAGCGCCAGCGCCGTGATGATAATCGGGCGGGTGCGGGTGCAACAGGCGTTGACCACGGCCTCTTTCACCGGGCGCCCCTGCTCTACCGCCTGACGCGAGAAATCGACCAGCAGGATAGAGTTGCGCACGATAATCCCCGCCAGCGCGATAAAGCCGATCATCGAGGTGGCCGTGAACGAGGCCCCGAACAGCCAGTGCCCGGGCACGATGCCGATCAGGGTCAGCGGAATCGGGGCCATGACGATCGCGGGGATGGTGAAATTCCCGAACTCCCACACCACCAGAATATAGATCAGCACCAGCGCCATCGAAAAGGCGATCCCCATGTCGCGGAAGGTTTCATAGGTCACCGTCCATTCCCCCGTCCATTCCAGCGCCGAACGCAGGCTGTCCGCCGGCGGGCCGGTGAAATTCGTGTCCACCGCAACGCCGTCGGGGGCGGTGTAATCCTTCAGCAGGTTTTCCAGCTCCAATATGCCGTAGATCGGGGCGCCGAGGCGGCCCTGCACCTCGCCGGTGACATATTCCACCCCGCGCAGGTCCTTGTGGTAAACGGGGTCTTCCATGCGGAACGGCTCGAACTGTCCCAGCTCTGTCAGGGGGATCATCTCGCCGCTGCTGGAGGGGATCGGCAATTGCCCCAGCCGCCCGAAATCCCCGCGCAGCGCCAGCGGCATCTGCAGCACGATAAAGCGCGGCTCCAGCGAGCGTTCCATCTTGCCGTCGCCCAGCTTGAACCCGCCCATGGCCATTTCCAGCTGCCGGTTGATGTCCTCGACCGAGACCCCGCGCCGCGAGGCCTTTTCCCGGTTGACAACAAAGCGCCAGCTTTCGTAGGGCATCTGCAGGTAGCTATCGACATCGACAATGGTTTCGGCCTTGCGGAACATCCCCTCGACATCGCGGGCAAGGGCGCGGCGGGTGTCCGCGTCGGGGCCGTAGATCGTGGCCACCACCGTTTGCAGAACCGGCGGGCCGGGGGGCATTTCGATCACCTCTATGCGCGCGCCCAGCTTTTCGGTCACCGGCGTCAGGGCCGCACGCGCCGCCACCGCCAGCTCGTGCGAGGACCGCTCGCGCGCGCCCTTGGGCACCAGTTGCACCTGGATATCGCCATACCACGGGCGCTGGCGCAGATAGGAATGACGCACCAGCCCGTTGAAATTGAAAGGCGAGGCCGTCCCCGTATAGCTTTGCAGCGCCGTCACCTCGGGCAGGGTGCGCAGGATCCCGGTCAGTTGCTGCACCACATTGGCCGTCACCGGCAACGCCGTGCCTTCGGGCATGTTGACGGTGACGTTGAACTCGGGCTTGTTGTCGCTTGGCAGCATCTTCACCGTCACGGTCTTGTTGACCAGCAGGAAAATGCTGAGCGCGAAGGACAGCAGGATAACGATGGCAAACACCGTCCCCTTCAGGCGGCTGTCGATCAGCGGCACAAGGGTGTGATTATAAAGCTTTTGCAGCCATCTGGTCTGGCGGTGTTCTCTGGCCTGCGCCCGGTCCAGCTGCCGCAGCGAGGGGCGGATGCGTTGCGCCAGCCACGGGGTAAAGACAAAGGCCCCGAACAGCGACAGCAACATCGCCACCGATCCCAGCGCGGGGATGGGCTCCATATACGGGCCCATCATGCCGGAAATGAAGCCCATCGGCATCAGGGCCGCGATCACGGTAAAGGTGGCCAGCACCGTGGGATTGCCGACCTCGCGCACCGCATCGATGCTGCAGGTATCGGTGCATTCCCCCTGCATCAGCCAGCGCCGGTAGATGTTTTCCACCACGACAATGGCGTCATCCACCAGAATCCCGATGGAGAAAATCAGCGCGAACAGGCTGACCCGGTCGATGGTATAGCCCAGCAGCCAGGCGGAAAAGACCGTCATCAGGATCACCACCGGAATCACCACCAGCACCACAAAAGAGGCCCGCCACCCCAGCGCCAGCCAGATCAGAAGGGTCACGGCGCCGGTCACGACGAACAGCTTGAAAATCAGCTCGTTCACCTTTTCATTGGCGGTTTCGCCGTAGTTGCGCGTAACCTCTACATGCACATTGTCGGGGATCAGGCTGCCTTGCAGACGGTCCATGTATTCCAGCACCGAATCCGCCACCGTCACCCCGTTGGAGCCGGCCTTCTTTGCCACCGAAATCGTCACCGCCGCCGCACCGACCGGCGCCGGATCCTGCCCCCCCTCGTAGGCGGGGCCGCTGTAATAGGCGACAAGGCTGTCGGCCTCCAGCGGGGCCTCGGTGACCAGCGCCACGTCGCGCACATAGACCGGCGCGCCGGAGCGCGTGCCCAC
>JALWQC010000394.1 GCA_027080755.1 Paracoccaceae bacterium | reverse complement strand
GGCTGAAGATTGTTGTCGATTGCGCCAACGGGGCCGCCTACAAGGCTGCGCCGACGGTGCTGTGGGAACTCGGGGCCGAGGTGGTGGCGCTGGGCGTGTCGCCCAACGGCTATAATATCAACGACGGCGTTGGCTCTACCCACCCGGAAGCGGCGGCGAAGATGGTGCTGGAAACCGGCGCCGATGTCGGGATCTGTCTGGACGGCGATGCGGACCGGGTGATGATTATCGACGAAAAGGGGCAGCTGGCCGACGGCGACCAGATCATGGCCCTGATTGCCACGCGCTGGGCCGAAAAGGGGCAACTGGCGGGCAATACGCTGGTGGCGACGGTGATGTCCAATCTGGGGCTGGAACGCTATCTGGAAGGGCGCGGGCTGCACCTGCTGCGCACCGCGGTCGGTGACCGCTATGTGGTAGAGGCCATGCGCAAGGGGTGCTACAATCTGGGCGGCGAGCAGTCGGGCCATATCGTCATGGCCGACTATGTCACCACCGGCGACGGGCTGATTTCCGCGCTGCAGTTTCTGGCCGCGATGGTGGAAACGGGCAAGCGGGCCAGCACCCTTGCCAAGGTGTTCGAAACCGTGCCGCAAACCCTGCAGAACGTGCGCTACCGCGAGGGGGCCGCGCCATTGGAGGAACCCAGCGTCAAGGCAGCCATTACGGCGGGGGAAAAGCGGCTGGGCGCGACCGGCCGCCTGCTGATCCGTAAATCGGGGACCGAGCCGTTGGTCCGCGTCATGGGCGAATCCACCGATCCGGCCCTGCTGGCCGAGGTGATCGGCGACATCTGCGCCGAGGTGGAAAAATTCGCCTGAGGGCGGCTATGCTGCCCGCGCGGGCCGCCGCCCTGTCTGGCTGATGGCCAGCCCCGCCAGTATCAGCCCCAGCGCCCAGATAAACTGCCCCGGCAGGCTTTCGCCCAGAAACACCATGCCGAAAACCACGGCCCAGACCGGCACCTGATAGTTGACCAGCGACATGAACGGCGGGCCGGCGGAATTGATGATATGCACCAGCAGGATCGTCGCCAGCGCCGTCGGGAAAATCCCCAGATACAGCACGCCGCCCCAGGCCTGTGCGGGGATGTCGCGAGGCAGCCCCTCGGCCAGCAGGGCAACGGGGACCAGCACCAGCGCCGCCACCAGCAGTGCCGCGGAACTGAAGGCCAGCAGCGGCGTTTCCGGCGACAGCCGCGTCAGAACCGAGCCGATGGCATAGCAACAGGCGGCCAGCACACAGGCGATCCGCGCCAGCGCTTCGGCCTCGGTTCCTTTTGACTGCAGGATCTCGGCCGGTCCGATCAGGATGACAACACCGATAAAGCCGATAAAAAAGCCGAGGGCCTTGCGCCCGCTCATTCGTTCGCCGGGGATCAGGAAATGCGACAGCGGCAGCACCAGCAGCGGCGCAACCGCCATCGTCACCCCCGCATACCCCGAGGAAACATGCTGCTGCCCCCAGCCCAGCAGCGAAAACGGAATCGCGTTGGAAAACAGCGCCATACCGGCCGCAAAGGCCCATGTCCGCCGCCCCGTTGCCGTGCCGAAGGCAGGCAGGCCATGCCCGATCACATGGCTGGCGAGGGTGATAATCACGGCGGCAATCGCAACGCGGATGGCGGCGATGGTGATGGGGCCGAACCCCTGCAGGGCATAGGAGACGCCCATAAAAGACGCCCCCCAGATCAGGCCGAGCAGTATCAGAAGCATCCAGTTGAGCAAGCCGGGGGTTTTCATGGGAATCCTCGCAGAATTTTGCGCCAACCTGCCCCCGCGCCCCGCCGGATGCAAGCGGCAACGTCGCGTTGCTATTCCAGTATGAACAAATCCTCGACCGTGCAGTCGAATACGCGGGCCAGTTTCAGGGCCAGTATGGTTGAAGGCGTAAAAACCCCGTTTTCGATCGTGTTGATCGTTTTTCTGCTGACAGAAACGGCTTCGGCCAGTTGGGCCTGCGTCATTTTCCGATGTTGCCGGTGTTCGCGCAGAGTGTTGGAAAGCCCTTCGGGCATCACCCGTCTTTCCACTCAAGAAAGTATTGGCTAAACAGTCCGGCCAAAATGCCGGCGATGGCGGTGGAAAACCCGACCGTGGCCCCGGAAAGCGGCACCCAGCCGTTGAAATCGATAAACCCGAGGATTACGGCTGTATTGACGCAGCCAACGAAGGCCCATTTTTCGGATATACGCTGGTTTGCCCGCATCCGCTCGTCCATCAGGGCGGGATTTTGTTGCGTAGCGGCAAACCAGACAAGGTATCGCGACGTTGCATGGAGAAGCCATCCCCCGCCTGCGATCGTCAGGCCTGATGCCAGCAGGCTAACCCGCAAATCCGACCCGAACCGGATGGTGAGGATAAGGCCGGACAGAAAAACCGCCAGCCCCGCCAGCATATTGCGTAATATTTTCTGGAGGCTGTCTTCGGTGATGGTCGAGGTATCCACCGCGTCCCACCATCCCCGCTTTTGTGCCAGCCATAGCATTAGCATGAGCGTGCTGGATTGAAGGACGACAAGCGTGGCCAGGAAATTCAGGTTAAGTCCGTCAGACAGGCCGCGTGCGATCGGACCTGACAGGATAGCATAAATCAGAAAGGCGAAGATAAGGCGTTTGGGTGGCATGGCTGGCCTCTTTTGTGTAACCCTAAGGTTACATAAATGGTTTGTATCCTGCATGTCAATGATACTTTGCATCGCGTTCCATCGGGAACGCGGGTTTCGTATCGGAAACGGCTTGCGACATCCTATCACGCAAAAGCGACATTTTGGCCCTTGCGAGGGGGGCGGCGAATCCCGTAAACGGTCGGCGGGCAGGTCGCCGGACTAAGGGCGAGCGGCGGCAGGCTCAGAAATTTCGCCCTTGATGATGGAGCCATCCATGAGCCTCCCCGAAACGCCGCAGGTGCAGCCTGCGCGCCCCGAATTTTCGTCCGGTCCCTGTCCCAAACGCCCCGGCTACAGTCTTGAATCTGTCGCCACGCGCGCCTTTCTTGGCCGTTCGCACCGCGCGGCCGGTCCCAAGGCGCAGATCAAGGGTGTCATCGACAAGATGGCCGATATTCTGAACGTCCCCGAAGGGTATCGTGTCGGCATCGTGCCGGCCTCGGATACCGGCGCGGTGGAAATGGCGCTGTGGTCGCTCTTGGGCGCGCGTCCCGTTGATGTGCTGGTCTGGGAAAGCTTCGGCGCCGGCTGGGCCACCGATATTTCCAAGCAGCTGAAGCTGGACGACGTGAACGTGCTGAAGGCCGATTATGGCCAGCTGCCGGACCTGAGCGCTGTGCGCAAGGACGCCGACGTGGTGTTCACCTGGAACGGCACGACCTCCGGCGCGCGGGTGCCGAACGGCGACTGGATTGCGGACGACCGTGAGGGGCT
>JALWQC010000393.1 GCA_027080755.1 Paracoccaceae bacterium | reverse complement strand
GGTCAGGGTCGGGCGGGTCAGGCCGGGGATGGATTCATGGCCCTGAAACAGACGGGGGAAACGCTGGAACTCGCTGTCCCAGTCCTCCTGCCCGCGTTCCTCGACCATAGCGCCGGCACGATCCGACATGATGATCTGCTCGGCACCGTAAGCCGAGGCGCCCAGCACCCGCACCGCGTGATAATGGGACAGAACGACATATTTGATCGGCTTGTCGGTGACCTTGCGGATTTCCTCTATCACCTTTTCGGCCATGCGCGGGGTGGCCTGCGCATCGACGATCATCACCGCGTCATCGCCAATGATAACACCGGTGTTCGGGTCACCCTCGGCCGTGAAGGCCCAGAGGTCGCGCCCCACCTGCGTGAAGCTGATTTTCTTTTCTTCCATGTCGCCTTGCGACGCGAATTTCTTACCCATTGTCTTCCCCTATTTTGTCCAGTCCGGTTCCTGCACGGCGGGCAGGATACGCCCCGTGCATTCGCCAAATCCGATTGTGTATCCGTCGCCTCTGGCCTGCCCTTTCAGGGTCAGGCGGTCGTAATCCTCGATAAATGTCCGTTCCTCGCCGGTATCCAGCGTGAAGGGTTCTTTCCCGCCCCAGCATTTTTCCAGAAGCGAGCCGAATTCCGATTTTTCCGGGCCGGAGATGGTGCCGGAGCCAAGCAGATCGCCGGTCGTCATCTCGCATCCGCCGACCGCGTGGTGGGTCAGTTGCTGTGCTGCGGAATAATACATGCGGTTGTAGTTGGTGCGGCAGATGGTGGTGGCACGATCGGCGCCTTCGGGCTGCATGGTGACCTCCAGCTCAATATCATAGAGGCCCGGTTTGCTTTCGTGCAGATACGGCAGCAGCGGTTTTTCGCGGGGCGGAGTTTCGCAGCGGAAGGGTTCCAGCGCCGCCTTGGTCACCACCCACGGGCTGATGGAGGTGCCGAAAGCCTTGCCCTGAAACGGGCCGAGGGGCTGGTATTCCCAGGCCTGAATATCGCGGCTGGACCAGTCGTTGAGCAGAACATAGCCAAAGATCATCTCGTCCGCCTCGGCGGTGGTGATCGGTTCGCCAAGGATGGAACCGGTGCCGACGACCGCGCCCAGTTCCAGCTCGATATCCATACGCTGCGAGGGGCCGAAATGCGGGGCCTCGGCTGTCGGGGGCTTTAGCTGGCCAAGCGGGCGGTGCAGATCGGTGCCGGAAACCACAACACTGGAGGCGCGGCCATTGTAGCCGATCGGGATATGCAGCCAGTTCGGCGGCAGGGCGTTTTCCGCGCCGCGAAACATGGTGCCGACATTGATGGCATGCTGTTTTCCGGCGTAAAAATCGGTGTATTCGGCCACCACAAACGGCAGGTGCATGGTGACATCTTCCACAGGCACCAGCGCGCGGTCTATCAGGTCGGGATTGCCGGAAAGGGCGCCGTCACCGTCCGCAACCAGCAGATCGGTCAGACGGGCGCGCAGTTCGGCCCAGGCTTGCGGCCCCAGTTCCATGAATTCGTTCAGGAACGGCAGATCGAACACAGGGCCGTCTTCGGTGGTCGGGATCAGGTTTTCGGCCTCCAGCACGGCCAGATCCAGCACCATGTCGCCAATGGCCACACCGCAAACCGGATCATCCCCGTCGCGGGAAAACACCCCGTATGGCAGATTGTTAAGCGGAAACGGATGCGCCGCCGCATTGGCGGATTCCACCCAGCTGGTCAGTAATGTCATAGTCTTTCCCCTTTTGCCCTTCCCTCTTGCCAAAGGGCACGATTCGTGGCTTTCTTGGGGGGAACATATCGTTGCAAATGAAATGAAGTCAAGTATGGACGCCTTCAACCTCGATCAATTTTTCCCCTACCGGCTGTCGGTCCTGTCGGCAAAGGTATCCAAAGGCTTTGCCGAGATTTACGGGAAAGAGTTCGGAATCTCGCAGGCGGAATGGCGCGTGATCGTGCATCTGGCGATGGCGGGAAAGGTGTCCATCCGCGAGATTTACCAGCGCGTCGATATGGACAAATCCAAGGTCAGCCGCGCCGCCACCCGTCTGGAAGCCGCCGGCGTCATCCGCAAAAAGGTTAACGAAACCGACAAACGGCTGGTAGAGCTGTCCCTGACCGCCAAGGGCAAACGCATGATGGACCGCCTTGCCCCGATGGCCCGCGAATACGAAGCGCAGCTTCTGGCGCGCCTGTCCGGCGACCAGCACAAGGCCCTCTGCGCCATTCTCGACACCTTGCTGGAGGAAAAATGACCACGCTTTACGACTATCCCCGATCCTCAGCCGCCTATCGGGTGCGCATCGCGCTGAACCTGCTGGGGCTGGACTATGACCGCGTGCCGGTGAACCTGCTGAAGGGGGAACACCGCGGCGCGGCCAACCTTGCGCGCAACAAACGGGGGCTGGTGCCGACGCTGGGAATCGACGGCAAAACCCTGACGCAATCGCTGGCGATTCTGGAATATCTGGACGAAACGCATGACGCCGGTTTCCTGCCCGCCGACGCCACCGAACGCGCCCGCGTGCGCGCCCTGTCCTATGCCATCGCCATGGAAATCCATCCGGTTTGCAACCTGTCCGTCGCCCGATACGCGGCCGAAAATTCCGGCGGCAATATCAGCATGGAAAGCTGGATGCAGCAGTTCATCCCCAAGGGCCTTGCCGCCTTCGAGGCCATGCTGGACCACCCCGACACCGGAAAATTCTGCCACGGCGACCGGATCACCATGGCCGATATCTGCCTTGTGCCGCAGGTCTACAACGCGCGGCGCTGGGGGGTGGACCTGTCCGGAATGCCCCGTATTTTGCGCATTATGGAACAGCTTGAAACCCTGCCCCCCGTTGCCGCCGCCCACCCGGAGCGCGTGCAGGACGGGGGCTGAACGCGGCGTTAACCTTGCGCGCCCTGCCCTGCCATGCCACCCTTTGCCAAACATCTGACGGAGGGTCCCCATGCTTAAAGACATCGTAATTCTGGACGGAGCGCGCACCGCAATCGGCACATTCGGCGGGGCACTGGCGGGCACACCGCCGGTGGAGCTGGGCGCGCATGTCACCCGTGCGGCGCTGGAACGCTCCGGCGTTTCCCCCGAACAGATCGGGCATGTGGTGTTCGGTAACGTCATCAACACCGAGCCGCGCGACATGTATCTAAGCCGCGTTTCCGCCATCAACGCCGGCATCCCCGACAGCGTGCCGGCCATGAACGTCAACCGTCTGTGCGGGTCCGGCACGCAGGCTATTGTTTCCGCCGCGCAAGCCCTGCTGCTGGGTGACGCCGATTTTGCCGTCGCCGGCGGGGCCGAGGTCATGAGCCGCGCACCCTATATCATTCCGCAGGCCCGCTGGGGGCAGAAAATGGGGGATTTCACCGCCACCGATATGCTGCTGGCAACGCTG
>JALWQC010000392.1 GCA_027080755.1 Paracoccaceae bacterium | reverse complement strand
AATCCGCACTGCCGCGATAGCGACATTCGAACAGGAAAGAGGCCAGCTTTTCCAGCGCCTGTTTATTGGCCAGATCCGCGGCATGGTCGTTGGACAGAAAGCTTTGTTCGCGCAGGTTGTCCCAGATCACATGCTGGGCGGAATGGTTCGTGCCGGCGATGGTTTCAAAGGCAGCGACGGACAGGCGGCAGACCTCGGCCTTGCTAAGGGCGATCAGGCTGCCGCGGTTGCGATGGCCGGCGCGACGCAGGTCGATCACATCCCCGCGCATGAAAAAGGCGGCAATGGATTTGCGCCCGTCTTCCAGCAGATGTTGCAGGCTGAGCACCCCCGAGGAAATCGCGACAATCGGCCAGCGTTCCAGGGCCTCGCCCTCGAAGCTTTCGCCCCGCTTCAGGGTTGCGGTGCGGGATTCGTTGCTAAGGTTTTCCAGCTCTTCCGGGGTCAGATGGGCGCAAAAATTCCCTGTATCGTAAAACATAGCACATTTTTTGCATTTTTCCTTCGGGGTAAAACCCATGAAACACCCTCTTGGTTCTTCGGTATTAACACTTGTATACCATTGTATTCCAATTGGGACGTATTGTTTTGATATAAGTCAATTACATTTACGGTTTTTTCCGGCGCAGGTTGGCGACTATCTGGCCGCCAACCCGCAGGAAAACCCTACTGAAGCCCGTCCAGCGTCTTTTTGAATTTTTCCATCATCTCGTCGATGTGGGATTTTTCGGCGATGAACATCGGGGCGATAATGCCCGTGTCGCCGGTGAATTTGACGTGCATGCCGTTCCAGAACAGATCCTTTTGCGCCGTGCCGCCCCGCTGTCCGGGGGTGCCGTTCGATTTCAGTTCCACGCCGGCAATCAGGCCGATGCCGCGGATGTCGCGCACCATCGGGTGATCTTTCAGCGCAAACACCGAATCCAGGAAATAGTCCGACATATCCGCGGCGCGTTTGAACAGGTCCTCTTCCTCGAAAATCGCCATGGTGGCCAGACCGGCGGCACAGGCGGCTGGGTGGCCGGAATAGGTGTAGCCGTGGAAAAACTCGATCGCGCCGGGGGCGGCCTGATCCATGATAACCTCGTGCACCTTGTCCGAGGCCGCCACCGCCCCCATCGGAATAGAGCCGTTGGTCAGCGCCTTGGCCATGGTGATAATATCGGGGCGCACGCCGAAAACATCGGTGGCGAATTTGTCCCCGAGACGGCCGAAACCGGTGATGACCTCGTCAAACACCAGCAAAATGCCGTTCTCGTCGCAGATCTGGCGCAGCCGTTCCAGATAGCCCTTCGGCGGGTTCAGAATCCCGGTAGAGCCGGCAACAGGTTCCACCACACAGGCGGCAATCGTTTCCCCGCCGTAGGTTTCGACCATGCGTTGCAGGTCGTTGGCCAGTTCCACGCCGCGCTCGGGCTGGCCGCGCACGAACAGCTCGTTTTCGTCCCATGTGTGGCGCATCATCACCACATTGGGCATGACAGAGGGGAAGGTCTTGCGGTTGTTCACCATCCCCGACAGCGACACCCCGCCGATGTTCACCCCGTGATAGGCCCGCTCGCGCGAAACGAAACGGGTGCGGTCGTTGCCGCGGGCGGAATGATAGGCCATCACCATTTTCAACGCGG
The DNA here is from genome assembly GCA_027080755.1 of Paracoccaceae bacterium. Lineage (GTDB taxonomy): Bacteria > Pseudomonadota > Alphaproteobacteria > Rhodobacterales > Rhodobacteraceae > NORP23. The sequence goes on along the minus strand of JALWQC010000392.1, from coordinate 1,780 downwards.
TGTCGATCGCCTCGGACCCGGAATTGACGAAAAAGATGTGGTTGAAATCCTCGGGCAGCAGGCGCGCCACCCGTTCTGCCAGCGCAAAGCTTAGCGGATGTCCGGTGCCGAAGGGGGCGACATAGGTGAAATCCTGCATGGCTGCATGCACGGCCTCTATGATTTTGGGGTGGCTGTGGCCGGCGGGGCTGCAGAACAGCCCGGAAGAGCCGTCAATAACCGTGCCGCCCTTGTGGTCGGTCATATAGACGCCGCTGGCCCTGGTGATCAGGCGCGGGTCTTTTTTGAAACCGCGGTTGTCGGTGAAGGGAATCCAGAATTCCTCGAGCGAGTTTGATTGCACGTCATAGGCCATGTCGCGTCTCCGGTTCGATGTTTGAAAGGGTGTAACGGGCAATTCCCCCGAAATCCCGTTGACACTAGGATCGGATTCTGCCTTCTAATAGGGCCAGTTTCCATTTCGAAATAGGTCCAGAAAAGCATGGCACTTGTCGAAGACACGTTTTTCCTCGATCCCAATTTTCAAGGGTCGCTGCAAAGCCAGATCCAGCAGATCGTGGCCTCGGCCATTCTTGCGGGGCGTCTGCAGGCGGGGGAAAAGCTGCCGTCCTCGCGCAAGCTGGCGAAACATCTGGGGATTTCGCGGATCACGGTGACGCTGGCCTATCACGAACTGGTGGCGGATGATTACATTACCGCGGCCGACCGGTCCGGCTATTATGTTTCGGAAACGGCGCCCGTGGTGGCGATCCCGCCGCTCAAGGGGGAAATGGTGGCGGACCGGGTGGACTGGTCGCAGGCGATCCAGCAGGATTTTACCGGTAGCAAGACGGTAGAGAAAAACTACGAATGGCGCAGCTATCCCTATCCGTTCATCTACGGCCAGCCGGACCCGACCCTGTTCAACCAGGCCAGTTGGCGGCTGTGTGCCTTGCAGGCCCTTGGCAAGAAAGAGTTTGACAGCCTGACCTCGGATTACGCGGAACGCGACGACCCCGAGCTGATCAGCTTCATCGCCCGCCACACCCTGCCACGGCGCGGGATTCTGGCGCGGCCGGAGCAGATTCTGGTGACGGTGGGGGCGCAAAACGCGCTGTGGATGGTGGCGCAGATCCTGCTGAACGAGGACCGCACGGCCGTTTACGAAAACCCCGGCTATCACGGCCTGCGCCAGATTCTGCGGTTTTCGGGCTGTAAACGCCATCCGGTGCAGATCGACGAACAGGGCCTGCCGCCCGCCGGTCTGCCGCAGGATTTCAACGTGCTGTTTACCACGCCCAGCCACCAGTGCCCGACCACGGTCACCATGCCGATGCAGCGCCGCCACGCCCTGTTGCGACTGGCGCGCGAGCGCGATTTCCTGATTGTCGAGGATGACTACGAATTCGAGATGAGCTTCCTGAAATCCCCTTCTCCGGCGCTGAAATCGCTGGACGAGGACGGGCGCGTGATCTATGTCGGCAGCTTTTCCAAATCCCTGTTTCCGGGGCTGCGCCTCGGCTATCTTGTCGGGTCCGAGCCGTTCATCCGCCAGGCCCGCGCCCTGCGCTCCGCCCTTCTGCGCCACCCGCCCGGGCATGTGCAGCGCACGACGGCCTATTTTCTGGGGCTGGGGCATTACGACGCCATGATCAAACGCATGCGCAATGTTTTCCACCAGCGCCGGCAGGTGATGGACGCAGCCCTCGCCAACAGCGGGCTGAAGGTGGCGGGCAGCGCCTCTTTTGGCGGCTCCAGCTTCTGGGTAGAGGCCGCGCCCCATATCGACACCCCGTCTCTT
>JALWQC010000391.1 GCA_027080755.1 Paracoccaceae bacterium | reverse complement strand
GGGCGTTGGTGATGTCATTGGCATCCGCCGGTTTGGACAGATAATCCGTGGCACCGATTTTTACCGCCGCCACCGCCGTGGCTATCGCCCCGTAGCCGGTCAGAACCACAATCCGGGCATCGGCGCGCTTTTCCCGCAACATTTCCACAACATCGAGGCCGTTCCCGTCCTCCAGCCGCAGGTCCACAACCGCATAGGCCGGGGGCTTGTTGGCGACAGCGCCTTTCCCCTCGGCAATGCTTTGGGCAGAGGTCACGGCAAAACCGCGTTTTTCCATGGCACGGGCAAGGCGACGCAGAAACGGCTCGTCATCATCGAGCAACAGCAGCGTGTTATCCTCGCCAATCTCCTGCAGGTCCTTCTCGGCCATGCTTTTCCCCTTTTATATATCTTGTTACCGTAATGTTTACTGGGGACAGGGCCGCAGGTCCAGTGTTTATAGTTTTTCTACGAAACACTGGACCTTGTCTGCCATTTCTTCCTCTTCCATTGTGCGGGGGAAAAATTCCAGAAATCCATAGCCGGGTGCCATCAGATAGGTGGATGTGGAGTGGTCCATCAGGTAATCCTCTCCGTCGCCCTGCTTGGCGGCATAGACACGATATTCCTTTTCCGCCTTGGTGATTTCTTCCTGCGTACCGGTCAGACCGACCATTTTATCGCTAAGATACCCGACAAAGGCCTTCATGGTTTCGGGTGTGTCGCGGGCCGGATCAATGGTAATCATGACCGGCTTCACGTCAAACCCGCGCTCTGCCAGAATTTTCGTAGCCTCGGCATTGCGGAAAGTGTCATAGGGGCAAACGTCGGGGCAGAAGGTATAGCCGAAATAGACCAGCGCCGGACGGTCGATCACATCCTTGTCGGTCACGCGCACACCGTCCTGGTTGGTCAGCTCGAACGGGCCGCCGATTGTTGCCCCGCCGCCGGCGATCTTGCTGGAACGGCATTCGGCAAACTTGTCCACCGGCTCGGGGCGGAAAGTTACAAACAGGGCAAGGGCTACAGTTCCCAGCACGACAAAGGCGGCAAGGATCAGGACTACACGACGCATGGCGATTTTCCTCTTGGGTGATTTGTTGCTAATCTGTGCCTTTGCATAGCGGAATTCAATGTCTTTTTTGTCGCGCCGCCTTTGCTATTGGAGGGGGTCAAAATGACTGCTAGGTTTGCCCGATGATGGAAAGCGCCCACCGGTTTTACACGACCTCCACCCGCAGCGACTGGCTGCGGTTGCGCACGCTTGTCCTGCTGCGCTGGGTCTCTATTATCGGGCAGGCCAGCGCGATTTTCCTTGCCACACAGGTTCTGCACATCGCCATCCCGCTGGATTTGAGCGCCACCGTCATCGGTATCTCTATCGCTTTCAATATCGCCGCAACCGTGGTTTTTCCCGAAAACAACCGCCTTTCGGAACGCAGCGCGGTGCTGACCCTGCTGTTCGATCTGGGTCAGCTGTCCGTTTTGCTGTTCCTGACCGGCGGTCTGGGCAACCCGTTTTCCATCCTGCTGCTGGCACCGGTCATCATCGCCGCAACGAACCTGTCCCTGCGCGCCACGGTTTTTCTGGGGCTGATGTTTATCCTGTCCACCACAATACTGCGCCTGTATTCCGGCCCGCTTCTGACCACGGACGGACAGGTTATCCGCCCGCCGGACATCCTGCTGGACGGCACATGGATCGCGCTGGTGACGGCCGTTTTGTTCGTGGGGATCTATGCCCGCCGTGTGACCCTTGAGACCTACTCCATGTCCGACGCGCTTAGCGCAACACAACTGGCCCTTGGCCGCGAGCAACAGCTAACCGCCCTTGGCGGGGTCGTGGCTGCCGCCGCGCATGAACTCGGCACGCCGCTGGCCACGATCAAACTGGCCGGGGCCGAGCTGGCCAGCGACCTGCAAGACCAGCCCGAGCTGCAAAAAGACGCGGAACTTATCGTCGAACAAGCCGACCGCTGCCGCGATATCCTGCATGACATGGGGCGCAGCGGCAAGGACGACATGCACATGCAAAACGCCCCCGTTTCCGCCGTGGTGGAAGAGGCCGCCGAACCCCACCGTAACCGCGGCAAAACCCTCGTCCTGCGCATTGACGGCGCCCCGCCGCAAGATGCCCCGCAGGATCAGCCGGAAATCCCCAGACAGGCCGAAATCGTGCATGGTTTGCGCAATCTGGTGCAAAATGCCGTGGATTTTGCCGCCCATACCGTCTGGATCGATATTAACTGGGATGACACCTATCTGCGGATTCACGTCGGGGATGACGGGCCGGGATACCCCCCCGAACTGATCGGCCGCATCGGGGATCCTTTCGTGCGCAAACGCAAAAATCGCGAGACCACAACCGACACCCGTCCGGGATACGAGGGCATGGGCCTGGGCCTGTTCATCGCCAAAACCCTGCTGGAACGCTCCGGTGCGGCCCTGACCTTTGCCAACGGAACCGAAGCCCCGTGGCTGCAACCCGACGCCCACGACACCCCGCCCGAGCTTGCCCGCCCCACCGGCGCAATCGTAGAGGTCGTCTGGAAGCGCACCGATATAGAAACCAAACGCTCGCTGATCCGCGGGCCTTTGGGGCTGAACAAGCCGCTGGAATGGCCGAAATAGCCGGCATTAAGCGATTGTTAATCTTGATCCCGTAAGTTGCCCCTGAAAACTAGGAGGCCACATGACTGCATTCGACATGATTATTGACGGCTGGACGGCATGGCTGGACGGCATCGCCAACGCAGGCCCCACCCTGCCGGCCGCCTTGTTCCTGACGGGTCTGGCCCTTGCAGCAACGGGACGGTATTTCTGGAAAACCCTCCGGTTTGTCGAGGATGTAGAAGCCGATAACACAGTGGGTCATTCAACTGATTTACTTGATATTTTTCCATTTCCGGCCAGCATAACCGATAAAAACGGCACCACATCCACAAACCTTCCCGATTCATCCACGGCCCTTGATCAACTGTCCGCCGATACGCCGCAACAGATGGAATTCAACGGGCAGGAATCCTGGTTCAGGATCTGCGAATCCACCCGCGAATCGACAGTCGGGCGATTCGCCCTGCCGATTGACCAACAGATCGCGGCCGAAACCCGCTTCAAGCGCCTTATGGAAACGCTAACCACCACATTCGCGCACCTGCCCGTCGGCCTTGCGGTCTTTGATGCCGACCGGAGCCTGAACATGTTTAATCCGGCGTTAACCGAAATGCTGGGGCTTAGCCCGTCATGGCTGGCAAAACGGCCGGATTTGTCCGCTTTCCTCGAAAAACTGCGGGAAAACCGCCACTTGCCGGAAAAACGCAATTTTCTTGAGTGGCGGCGCCTGCTTACAGAAATGGAGGCGGCGGCGGACAACAAGGACTACGTCGGCGAATGGGCGCTTGCCAACGGCCAGATTCTGCGGGTTCAAGGGC
>JALWQC010000390.1 GCA_027080755.1 Paracoccaceae bacterium | reverse complement strand
ACCACGGTGATGGAGTCGATGTTGGGCGAGTGCAGCGGGAACACACGTTCCACACCTTCGCCGAAAGAGATTTTGCGAACCGTGAAGGCCGCGCCGATGCCTTTGCCGCCGTTACGGGCAATGCAGACGCCTTCATAGTTCTGGACACGCGAGCGGCTGCCCTCGGTCACTTTGTAGCCTACGCGCACGGTGTCGCCGGCCTTGAAATCGGGGATATCTTTGCCAAGTGCGGCAATCTGTTCAGCTTCGAGCTGTTCGATGATGTTCATATCGGTCGTCCTTTTTGCTCGTCTTTTCGACGAAGTTCTGCGCGTCCGAGAGCTCCTGGTCTTCCACCGAGTCCGCAAAATGCGCTCGCCAGAGGTCGGGACGACGTTCCTTTGCCACCGCTGTCCTGTCCGCCTGTCGCCACATCCGGTCCCGAAAGGAGAATTCCGGGGATGCGGCCCGCACAAAACACCGGCCATCGGTCCTCAAACGATTCCCGACCCGCGCGGTATACGGCCAAGGCACGCGGGTTTCAAGGGGGGATTATTTCCGCCGCTGTTTTTCATAGGCGGCCCACAGGTCGGGGCGGCGCTCGCGGGTGATTTCCTCGCTTCGGGCGCGGCGCCACTCTGCGACCTTGCCGTGATGCCCCGAGGTCAGAACCGCCGGAATTTCACGCCCTTCCCACTCGTTGGGGCGGGTGTATTGGGGGTGGTCCAGCAGACCGTCAGAGAAGGATTCCTCTTCTATGGATTGCGCGTTGCCCAGCACGTCGGGCAGCAGGCGCACGGTGGCATCGATCAGGGCCTGGGCTGCAATCTCGCCGCCGGTCAGGATGAAATCGCCGAGGCTGACCTCCTCGATATCACGGGCATCCAGAACGCGCTGGTCCACGCCCTCGAAACGGCCACACAGCAGGGTTATGCCTTTGGCTTTGGAAAACCGCCGCGCCATCGCCTGGTCAAACCGTTTGCCCCGTGGCGACAGATAGACCACCGGCCAGTCCGCCCGCGCGTGCCCCTTGTCGGCAAAATCCACCGCCCGTGCCACCACATCGGCGCGCAGCACCATCCCTGCGCCCCCGCCCGCAGGGGTATCATCCACATTGCGGTGCTTGCCGCGCGCAAACATGCGGATGTCGATCGGGTCCAGCGACCACAGCCCCTCGGACAGGGCCTTGCCGGTCAGGGACTGCCCCAGAATGCCGGGGAACATGTCGGGGTAAAGGGTCAGCACCTTGGCCTTCCACGCCCCCGCCAGATCCGGGGTGCCCTTCAGCAAGGGCGTCGGGGTGTGACTGGCGCGGATGCTTAGCCGGCCGTGGGATTTGTTGTTTTCGCTCATGGCGCGGCTATTGGCATAAAAAGCCCTTTGTGTCGATATGCTTGCTGGTGTAATGTATCCGCCGCACGATAGTTTTGAGGATTTCCAATGGCAACCCCGTATATTTCCGAGGTCAAGTATCTGGGCGGCCCCTCGCAGGATTTTATCGAAATTGCTGTGGATGCCGGCACGGATGTGTCTAATCTTCAGGTCGTGGTGTACCATCCTGACGGCACGGTGCGGTCCACCAACCTGTTGGGGGCGGTCGTCAATACCATCGCCGGCCGCGATATCTATGTTATCGATACCGCAACGTCGGGAACATTCGATGGCCTGCATAAATACGGGGGCGTGGCCCTTTATGACAGCACCGGCGCCGGAACGGTTTACCAGTTCGTTTCCTTTGACGACAATGCCGCCACCATTACCGCAACAGAAGGGCCAGCGATCGGCCTGACTTCGACGGATATCGGGCAGGCAGGCAGCGGCGTTTCGCTGGAGACAACGGATTACGGCGCAACATACCATACCCTTACCCCCCCGACCAGCGGCACGATCCCCTGTTTCGTTGCCGGAACCCTGATCGGGACCGCCCGGGGGGAGCGTCGGGTAGAGGAGCTGCAAATCGGGGACGGGGTTGTTACGCTGGATCACGGGGTGCAGACCATCCGCTGGATCGGCCGCAAAACCGTTCATAATCCCGGGGCGGCGCTCCGCCCTGTCTGTATTCGTGCCGGCCGTTTCGGCCCCGGCATTCCGCAAACCGACCTGTGGGTATCCCCGAACCACCGGCTGTTGATGCAGGGGGGGGATTGCACGCTGCTGTTCGGGCAATCGCAGGTTCTGGTCGCGGCCAAGCACCTTGCCACCGCCCTGTCCCCTGCCTGTGAAAGCGTCACCTACATCCACCTGCTGTTTGATGCGCACGAGGTCGTCCTCTCCAACAACATGCCAAGCGAAAGCTTCCACCCGGGGCAGGCAGGGCTGGATGCCTTTGACGCCCCCGTGCGCGACGAGGTTCTGGACCTGTTTCCGGAATTGCGCACCGCCCCCCTGCCGGAACGCCCGCTGGCCCGCATGGAGCTGCGCGGATTCGAGGCAGAGGTCCTGCGCGACCGCCTGACCGCCTGAACGCCGACCAATCCGCCCATTGTATTACCCCGCGATCCGGTCATTATGGGGGCATGGAATTCGATTACATCATCATTGGCGGCGGCTCTGCTGGCAGCGTTCTGGCGGCCCGTTTAAGCGAGGATCCCGATACCTCCGTTTGCCTGCTGGAATCCGGCGGAAACGGCAGGGATTTCGTGATCCGTGCGCCGGCGATGGGGGCGGCGATGATCTCGGGGCGGCCGAAAATCAATAACTGGGCTTTTCTGAGTACGCGGCAAAAGCATCTGGGCGGGCGGCGGACATACCAGCCACGGGGCAGGGCGCTGGGCGGGTCGAGCGCGATCAACGCCATGCTTTACGTCCGTGGCCATGCGCGTGACTACGACGGCTGGGCGGCGGCCGGCGCGGATGGCTGGGGCTGGGCCGACGTGTTGCCCTATTTCCGCCGCTCCGAGGGGAACGCCCGCGGCGCCGATGCCCTGCATGGCGACAGCGGCCCCTTGCAGGTGGCCGACCAGCTGGCCCCGCGCCCGATCACTCAGGCCTTTGTCGCGGCCGCCGAAACGCTGGAAATCCCGCACAACGACGATTTTAACGGGCCGGTGCAGGAAGGTGTCGGGACCTATCAGGTAACGCAATTCCACAAGGGGCGGCGACGGGGGCAGCGGTGTTCGGCCGCGGCGGGGTATCTGTTCGATGTCATGGACCGCCCGAACCTGACCGTTCTGACAAAGGCGGATGTCGTGCGTATCCTGATAAAGGACGGCCGCGCCACCGGTGTGGCCTTCCGGCACAAAGGCCGGAACCGGCAGGCGCTGGCCCGCCGCGAGGTGCTGCTAAGCGCGGGGGCTTTCGGGTCGCCCAAAATCCTGAACCTGTCGGGGATCGGCGCGGCGCAGGAATTGCAGGAACACGGGATAGAGGTCAAACAGGACCTGCCGGGGGTGGGGAAAAACCTGCAGGACCATCTCGATTATACCCTGATCTACAC
>JALWQC010000389.1 GCA_027080755.1 Paracoccaceae bacterium | reverse complement strand
GCATTGGGGGAGCGGTGCTTGCCCGCATCCGCCCGCATCACCCGCCACGCCTCTGCCGACCAATAGGCCAGACAGATCAGCCCGCCGGTGATCCGCGCCGGAATCCAGTTCAGCACATCATCCAGCCGCGCCGCCGCCCAGCCGAATTTTTCGTAGCGCGCCGTGCGATAACCGATCATGGAATCGGCGGTGTTGACGATCTTGTAAACCAGAATCCCCGGCAACCCGAACAGCAGAAACCAGAAGGCCGGCGCGACTACCCCGTCGGAAAAATTTTCGGCCGCGCTTTCGATGGCCGCGCGGGCCACGCCGCTCTGGTCCAGGGTTTCGGGATCCCGCCCGACAATCATCGCCACCGCGCGACGCCCCTGCGGCAGGCCCTCGCGCAGGGCCTCGGCCACCTGTGCCACATGATCCGCCAGACTGCGCTGGGCCAGCAAAATCGCCGCCAGCAGGATGTCGATCACCACATGCCCGGGCAGCCTGTCCAGCACATATCCCGCCAAAGCCGCCCCGCCGACCAGCAGCCCGACGGCAACCATTCCGGCCAGCCGGCGCCCGCTGCCATGATTGAGCCGCGAATCGAGCCATGCCACCGCGCGCCCCATCAGCGTCGCCGGATGCGGGAATCGGGTCCAGAGCCAGTCCGGCTCCCCCAGAATGGCGTCCAGAATCAGGGCAACAAGCAGGGATTCCAGATGGGTCATCGGCGGTTCCTATGTTCGGGCGCATGAATTTCCTGACGTGTTAATCAAAGAAATGCCCAGATTTCAACACTCTAGGGTGGCGGTATGTAGTGTTAACCATAATTCGCACCACAAGATATAGATTGTTAACGCTTTGTTAATACATTTCGTAAATGTTTAGGTAATTCTTAAAGTATAGGCCGCCGCGGCCCGGATGAGGAACGTTATGAAAGTATTACTGGTGCAGAACAACAAGGGTTTGTCGGATCTATGGGCGACGTTTTTACGCCGTCAGGGCAGCGAGGTCATTCAGGCCTATACCCAGTCCGAGGCCATCCACCAGCTGCGTTTCCAGACCTTCGACGCCCTGGTGCTGGATCTTGTGCTGCCTGACGGCGGGGCGATCGCGATCTCGGATTTCGCGACATACAAACAGCCGGACGTGCCGATCGTCGCGGTGACCAGCGGCAGCTTTTTTTCCGACGGCTCTATCTTTGAACTGATCCCCAACGCCCGCAGCCTGATGCGCACGCCGGTGCGCCCGAATGATCTGGTGGCGGTGCTGGATCATTACACCCCTTCCGACTCCGAGGCGGTAAAAAGCGCATAGCGGCAATAAAGAAACTTGACGTTAACCATTTTCCGGCAAACGATAGGGGCAACAGGATCGGAGGTCGGCATGGAACCGTTTTATTCCCCGGAAGTGCTGGCAGGGCTGAAAAAGGCCCGCCAGAAGGACGCGATGAAAAAGAACCGTTTGCGGGTGCATACGGGCGGCGATGTCCTGCCTGTCTACCGTCTGTGGGAGGACGGGTTTTCCATGCTGGCAGACGACGCCCCGCATATCCGCGGCTTTGTCGATATATACGACGGCGCGCGCCATCTGCTGCAATGTCTGGTGATCCAGTCCGAAACCGACGGCGATCTGGTGCATTTCGAATTCAAGCGCAGCACAAATGTCACTGCCGAGGCCCCCAAGGATTACGCGGTGGACGAAAACGCACCGGTGGCCCTGCTGGGGGGATAGGCGGGCAAACCGCCCCCGTCCGGTGAAAACCTTGCGCAAATCCACGCACCACGCAATATCCTTCGAATACTGGCGGTTACGCGGTGGTAAATGTCGAAAAATTCCCGTTCCGCGCGCGCTATTGTTGCCCGCAAACTGAATCGGGAGCCTGACATGATCGAAAAACCTTATCTTCTATTCCTCGGCGATGCGCCGGACCAGCTGGCCGCCAAGGTCGCCCAGGGCATCAAGGACTGGCGTCCCGAAGATTGTGTCGGGCAGTTCCGCATGGCGGGGTGCAAGGCGGATATGGGCCTGCGGGACATGTCGATCCCCGAAGCGGTTGCCGCCGGTGCGCGCACGCTGGTTGTCGGGGTGGCGAACCGGGGGGGGCATATCTCGGACGCCTGGATCTCGGTGCTGGTAGAGGCGCTGGAAAACGGGATGGATATTGCCTCCGGTCTGCACAACCTGTTGTCGGACGAGGGCGCGCTGGTCGCCGCGGCGCAGATGCACGGTGGCACGCTCCATGATGTGCGCATCCCCACCGTCGCCTATCCGATTGCCTCGGGCGTGAAGCGCAGCGGCAAGCGCTGTCTGGCTGTTGGCACCGATTGTTCCGTGGGCAAAATGTATACCGCCATCGCGATCGAGCGCGAAATGCACAAGCGCAACCTGAACGCCACCTTCCGCGCCACCGGCCAGACCGGAATCCTGATCACCGGCGGCGGGGTGCCGCTGGATGCGGTGATTGCCGATTTCATGGCCGGCGCGGTGGAATATCTGACCCCGGACAATGCCCCCGACCACTGGGATATCATCGAGGGGCAGGGCAGCCTGTTCCATGCCTCCTATTCCGGTGTGACGATGGCGCTGGTGCATGGCGGCCAGCCTGACGCGCTGATCCTGTGTCACGAGCCGACGCGCGAACACATGCGCGGCCTGCCGGACTATAAACTGCCGACGCTGGAACAGCTTCGCGATATTGCCCTGCCGCTGGCGCAGGTGGTCAATCCGGCCTGCAAGGTGGTGGCGATTTCCGTCAACACCGCCCGCATGGGCGAGGAAGAGGCCCGCGAATACCTGTCCGATCTGGAACTGCGCATGGGCATTCCGGCGGTTGATCCCTATCGTCAGGGGGCCGGCCGTCTGGTTGATGCGCTGGAACAGATCTAGATGCGGATTTCGGTAGAGCAATCCGCCTTTCGTCTGGCCGAGGTTTTCACCATCTCGCGCGGCTCGCGCACAGAAGCCAAGGTGATCACCGTCACGATAGAGGATGGCGGTTATCGCGGCCGCGGCGAATGTGTCCCCTATGCGCGCTACGGCGAGACAATGGAAAGCGTCACCGCCCTGATAGAGGGCCTGCCCCTGCCGCTTGACCGTGCCACCCTGCAAGGGCTGTTGCCGGCGGGGGCGGCGCGCAACGCCGTCGATTGCGCGCTGTGGGATCTGGAGGCGAAGAAAACCGGAAAACGCGTGTGGGAGCTGGCCGGCCTGCCGCCCCCCCATCCCGAAATCACGGCCTTTACCCTGTCGCTCGGCACGCCGGCGGATATGCAGGCGGCGGCTGCCAAAAACGCCTTTCGGCCCCTGTTGAAGATCAAGCTGGGGGGCGGCGCCGAGGATCTGGAACGGCTGCGCGCGGTGCGGGCCGGTGCGCCGGATACCGATATCATCGTTGACGCGAACGAGGGCTGGACCCCCGCCCTTTATGCCGATCTGGCC
>JALWQC010000388.1:429-3423 GCA_027080755.1 Paracoccaceae bacterium | reverse complement strand
GTATAGACCCGCCCCGTTATGATCTGGAAAATCCCCGCCCCGCCGATGCTGAACAGGTTCAGCAGGGTCATCCCCCGCCCGATCAGATGCTTGGGGAAAAAGGCGCGTCCGTGGGCTGTCAGCACCGGTGACGACATACCGAACAGCCCAACGCCGACCAGCAACAGCGCCGCCCCTGTCAGCCCCTCTGCCCCGTGCAGCCACAGCCCCAGCAGGCATAAAACCACCAGAAAATTCCCGACCAGCACAACAAGTTTTCGCGTGCGGAACAGGCGGTCAAGCGGGCCATAGGCAAAGCTGCCCACCATCATCGCCACCGCCATCCAGAAGGTGATATTGCCGATCCCCGCCGCATCCAGCCCGAAGACATCGCGCAGATACGGGCCGGCCCACAGGCCGCGAATGCCGGCGGCCGGCACATAGTTGACAAACAACAGCGGGAAAATCAGCCACAGCGCGGGGGTTTTGATCACGTCCAGCAGGCTGCCCTTCGGGGTGGTTTCGGCCTGCTCTATACGGGGGTTTTTCACAAACATTGCCAGCCCGCCGGCCACAAACAGCGTCAGCGCGAACATCCCCCACAGGCTGTTGCGCCACCCGAAGCTGTCCACCGCCATCGCCAGCGGCACAGAGCCGGCAAGATTCCCCGCCGCCCCGACCCCGAGGATGACTCCGGCCAGTGTTCCGAACAGGGCCGGGCGGTAGAGATGGGCGAAAATATAGTAGCTGGCCATCAGGATAGGCGAACAGCCGACCCCGATCAGCCCCATGGCAATCTGTACCGAGGTGGCGCTTTGCGCCGTGGCAAACAGGATCGTGCCACCCCCGCCGCCCAGCGCCAGCAGGCTGGCGGCCGTCCAGCGCGGGCCGAAACGGTCCAGCGCCCAGCCGACCGGAATTTGCATCGCCGCAAACACCCCGAACCACAGCCCCGAGGCCACCGACAAATCCGCCGCCGTCGCCCCCAGATCCGTATCCAGAACAGGGGTCAGAACGGCCAGAAAAGCGCGATAGAACTGGCTGAGGATATAGGCCAGCGCCAGAAAGACGAACCCCGCGCGCATCAGCCCCGAAGCTTTCGCAACAGGTTGGTAACCACGAAGGCGGCGCTTGCCATCATCACAATCGCGGGGCCGGCGGGGGCGTCCGTTGTCCAGCTGAACCACAGCCCGAGCGCCACAGACAGCCCCCCGATCAGGGCAGCCATTCCCACCATCTGTTCGGGCGTGCGTGCCAGAGGTCGCGCCGCCGCGGCCGGCAGGATCAGCATGGCGGTAATCAGCAGCACCCCGACCAGTTTCATCGCCAGCGCCACAAACAGGGCCAGCGACAGGGTAAACACCAGATGGTCCAGCGTCAGGGATCCGCCCTCGGCCACCAGCAGTTCCGGGCTTAGAGTGCCATTCAGAAGCGGACGCCAGCGGATCAGCATGACCAGCAGGATCACCAGACCACCGCCGGAAATCAGCATAATGTCGCCCCAGGAGACCGCCAGAATATCGCCCATCAGGGCCTCTATCAGGTTGACGCGCACATTCGGCAGCAAAGAGGCTACAACCAGCCCCACGGCCAGCGCGCTATGGGCAAAGACGCCCAGAACCGTGTCGATCGCGTAATCCCCGCGCCGCATGGCATAGGTCACCACCAGCGCCATCGCGCCGGCCAGCATGGCAACGCCCACCTCCATCGGCAGGCCAAGCGCCAGGCCCAGCGCAATCCCCAGCAATCCCGCATGCCCCGTCGCATCCCCGAAGTAGGCCATACGCCGCCACACCACGAGGCTGCCAAGGGGGGCGGCAGCCAGCGCGATAATACCGCCGGCAATCAGGGCGCGCAGCAGAAAATCGTCAATCATGGCTATGCCCGCCGTGTTCGTGTGAATGGTCGTGATGGTGCTGATACGGGGCCAGCGCCGCACGGGCGCCGAACATTTCCTGATAAACCGGATCGGCCGACACGCTGGAGGGCACGCCCGAACAACACACATGCCCGTTCAGACAGATCACCCGGTCGGACTGCGCCATCACCACATGCAGGTCATGGCTGACCATCAGAACCGCGACACCGGTGGCTTGACGCACCTCGGCCAGTAATTCATAGAACCGCACCTCGGCCGGCTGGTCCAGCCCTTGCGTCGGTTCGTCCAGTATCAGCAGATCGGGCTTGCGCAGCAGGGCGCGGGCCAGCAAGACCCGTTGCAGTTCCCCGCCCGACAGGTCCGACATTTGCGTGTTGCGCAGATCCTCTATGCCGGTCTGGCGCAGCACCTTGGCCCGCGCCCCTTTTTCCAGCCGACCGGCAAGGGACAGAAACCGCGCCACCGGAATCGGCATGGTTTTTTCCAGATGCAGCTTTTGCGGCGTGTAGCCGATGCGCAGCCCCGGCTTTTTCGTTACCGTGCCACCACTAACCGGCAGCGCCCCGATGATGGCCTTCAACAGGGTGGATTTCCCCGCCCCGTTCGGGCCGATCACGATTACAATCTCTGCCGGGCAAATCTCGAAATCGACATCGTGCAACAACTGGTTGGCCCCGATACGGACCGCCAGATTTTCGACCTTTAGCAACGGCTCTTTCATGTGCGCTCCGATTATCTTGCCTGTGCGTGATACTCCGGGTTGGGTTCCATCGCAATGGCCGAGGACATGCGGTTCGTCATGTTGAAAAAGCTGGCCACCGCCGCAATGTCCCAGATATCGCGGTCGTCAAAGCCCGCATCACGCAGTTTCTGGCGGTCCGGCTCCTCGATGCGATAGCTGTTTTCCGTCATCAGCACAGCGAAATCCAGCATGGCCCGTTCGCGCGGGGTCAGATCGGCCACGCGGTAATTGATCACCAGCGCCTCGCCCAGCTCGGGGCGGCCGGACAGTTCGCGCACGGCGGCGCCATGGGCCACAAGGCAATAGAAACACCGGTTGACCGAGGAAACCGCAACCGCGATCATTTCGCGTTCCAGTTTCGACAGGCCGGAATCCCCCAGCATCAGGTCGTTAT
>JALWQC010000388.1:0-419 GCA_027080755.1 Paracoccaceae bacterium | reverse complement strand
CGTTATACATGCCGGAAAAGGCGTTCAGCTTGTCGATATCGAAGGCATAGGATTTCAGGACATTGGGCACCAGCCCCAGCTTTTCGGTGCAAAGATCAAAGAATTTCGCCGTGCTTTCGGGCAGGGGATCGACAGGCGGCAGGTTCAGGGCTGTGGGAAGGTCGCTCATAACTGGTCCTTTTTGCGATAGTGGTAGGGGCCAGCATCGACCATGCCAAGGGAACGGTAAAGCCCGCACGCTGCGTCATTATCGCTTAGCACCACCAGGGCAAGGGTGTCGGCCCCGTTGCGCGCCGCCCAGGCCCCCGCCGCCCCCATCATCGCGCGGGCCAGTCCCTTGCGACGAAAGCGGGGCAGGACCTCCAGCGCGTGCAGCATGGCGATATTGCCGTCACACCCCACATAGGCGACGCCGGCGG
>JALWQC010000387.1 GCA_027080755.1 Paracoccaceae bacterium | reverse complement strand
GCACCACCTCTACGGGCAGGCGCATGCGGTTTTCAAAAGGGCCGCCCCATTCATCGGTGCGCTTGTTGGTGTGGGTGACCAGAAACTCGTTCAAAAAATACCCTTCCGAGCCCATGATCTCTACCCCGTCATAGCCGGCCTGTTGCGCGCGCGTGGCAGCGGTGACGAAATCGGAGATCTGCTTTTCGATGCCCGCCGCGTCCAGCGCATGCGGCGGAAAGGGCGAGATCGGGGATTTGATCGCCGAGGGCGCCACGGCGTTCGGGTTATAGGCATAGCGCCCCGCGTGCAGGATCTGCATGGCGATCGTGCCGCCCCCGGCGTGGACGCGGGCGGTGACGGTCTTGTGGTTGGCGATGTCCTGATCCGTGAACAGCCCCGCCGCATTGGGCAGCACCCCGCCCTCGGCATTGGGGGCCATGCCGCCGGTGACAATCAACCCCGCGCCCCCCTTGGCGCGTTCCCCGAAATAGGCGGCAATCCGGTTCCAGTCGCCCAGTTCCTCCAGATTGGTATGCATGGAGCCCATCAGCACCCGGTTTTTCAACGTGGTAAATCCGAGGTCAAGCGGGGCGAGCAGGTGCGGGTAGTCGGTCATGGGATTCCTCCGGCGTTTTGCCCAACATGCCCGCCGGCGCGCCAAAAGTCACGGGGGGACGCGGCGTAAGGGGGCTACACCGCGCCCAGTCCGCCGTCGATGCCGATGCACTGGCCGGTCATGAAGCTGTTGGCGGGGTCGGCGGCCCAGAGGATGGCTTGCACGACCTCGGGGATGGTGGCGAGGCGGCGCAGGGGGATGCCGCGGGTCATCTGTTTTTCGGCTTCGGGGTCGGTGGCGGCCTCGCCGACCATGGCCGTTGCCGCGAAGCTGGGGCAGATGGCGTTGACGCGGGTTTTGTCGCGCGCCCCTTCGAGGGCGGCGGTTTTTGTCAGCCCCGCGACCCCGTGTTTCGCCGCGCTATAGGCCCCGAGTGTCGGCGCCCCGTGCAGCCCCGCCGCCGAGGCGATATTGACGATCGCGCCGCCCTTTATGGCGGGCATTTGGGCCTGCAACGCCCAGAAAACGCCCAGAAGATCCACCTCTATCACGCGGCGGGCCTCGGCCTCGTCGATCTCGGGGATCGGGGCGGGGGTGTGCAGGATGCCGGCGTTGTTGACGGCAATATCCAGCCGCCCGGTCTGCTCTATCGCCAGATTGACCAACTGGCGCGCATAGGCCGGATCCGCGACATCGCCGTAAACGGTGCGGGTCGGCGGGGCGTCGGGGATTTCGGCAATGTCGCCCAGCACCAGAATGGCGCCTTCGTCCTGAAAGGCCTGTGCGGTGGCTGCGCCCAGACCCTGCGCCGCGCCGCTGACCAGAACGGTTTTGCCCGCGAACCTCATAGCGCGTTGGCGAACAGGTTGGCGGGGCCTTCGACGCTCATCCCGCCGTCAAGGGGCAGGATGCAGCCGGTGGTATAGGCCCCGCCGCGCCCGCAGAAAAACAGGGTGGCGCCGGCGATATCCTCGGGGGATCCGACACGGCCAAGGGGGACATTGGCCCCGACCTTTTCCTGCCCGTCCGCGTTTCCGATGGCAAAGGCCGTCATTTTCGACGGGAACGGCCCGGGGGCAAAGGCATTGACGGTGATGCGTTTGGCGGCCAGTTCGGCGGCGAGGATGCGCGTCAGGTGATGCACGGCCGCCTTGGAGGCGGAATAGGAATAGGCCCCCTCGGCCAGCGGCACGGTGCCCATGACAGAGCCGATGTTGATAATGCGCGCCGGATCCGCATCGCTGGCGCCGGCGGCCAGCAGCGGGGTCAGGTTGCGGGTCAGGGTGAACAGGCCCGCGACGTTGATGTTGAACACCTTTTGCCAGGCGGCATGGGAAAATTCCCCGTAGGGCTGGCCCCATGTCACGCCGGCGTTGTTGACCAGGATATCGAGGCGGCCGCTGCGCGCCTGCACTTCGGCGCTTAAGGCGTTGATGGCGTCCTCGCTGCCGACATCGCCGGCAAAGCCTTCGGCGCTGCCCGGGGCGTCAAGGGCGTTCAGCTCGGCGGCGACGGCCGCGCAGGCGTCCCCCTTGCGACTGGCGATCAGGACATGCGCGCCGCCCTGCACCAGCGCCGTTGCCATCATGCGGCCAATGCCCGTAGCCCCGCCGGTGACCAGTGCCAGCTTGCCGCTTACGCCGAAGATCTTCTGCAAATAGGTCATGGATTCCCCTCCTGTTTGATCCGGAGACTGCCCAATAACGCCGCCAAAGGCAAACCCTACGTTGCGTTCGGGGCGGGCGTTCGGGCGGGCGTTCAGGGGCAGGGGGTCAGGATGGCGTCCAGCACCGGTTCCAGTTCCGGGCGCCACTGTCCCCTGGCGCGGTCGCGGAAGAAATTGTCCGAATTGACGGCAAAGGGGATGCGGGCGTTTTGCAGGGCGCAGGATACGAAGCGGGCGAAGGTGGCCTGCTCGGGGATGGTGTAGTCGTTGCCCTTGTTGTAATTCCCCGCCATCCAGGCCCCGACCCAGACGGGAATACCGGTTTTTTCCTGCCAGTCCAGCGCCGCGGCGATCTTGGCCGCGATCAGCGCGCGCTCGGCCGGGGTGCCGGTTGTCCACAGCTTTTTCGGGTTGGTCTTGTCCGGCCCCGAGGCATAGAAATGGAATTCCGCCATCAGATAGCCGTCGCTGCGTGGCGGGATCTCCAGCAGGGGCAGGTTTTCGGGGGCGGAGCGCACCACGGGCGAGATCATCAGGATCCGCCCGGGGTTGGTGTCGCGGATGGCGCTGACCGCTGCCGCATAGGCCGTGTTCAAGCGGTCGGGCTGTTTGTTGAGCGCCTCCGTCACCTCTATGATCAGATCGAAGGAGACCTCGGGGGGCATGTCCTGCAGCGCCTCGGCCACGCGGCGCCACCAGTTGACAAAAGCGGCCATCGTTTCGGGCGAGGGATCCCGCTTGAACGGTGCCGCCTGATAGGCCACCACCGGCAGCAGGCCGGCGGCAAGGCTGTCATTCACCACCCGTTCGATATGCGCCAGCATTTCGGGCGTGGCGTCGTTGCGGATGCGGATGCGCACATGGGAAAAGCCGCGCGCCTTGAAATCGCGCGGGGTTTGCGCGGTGTAATAATCCATGCCCCTGGGGGTTTTGGCCCAGTCCACATCCATGCCGATGCCAAGGCGGGCCTGATAGTCCTGCGGCAGGATCGGCGCGGCAGTTTCCGCTGTCGCCCCTGCCGCCCCCGTGGCTGCAATCCCCAGCCAGAGCAGAACCCAGAGCGCGCGGATCATTCCAGCCCCAGCACGTCCAGCATATCGTATTCGCCGGGTTTCTGCGTCTGTCCCCAAAGGGCGGCGCGGACGGCACCGCGGGCAAACAGCATTCGGTCCGAGGCAATGTGCTTCAGCACCAGACGTTCGCCCTCGCCGGCGAAAATCAC
>JALWQC010000386.1 GCA_027080755.1 Paracoccaceae bacterium | reverse complement strand
CCCCTGGCTGGTCGATGACCTGCAATTCCTGCAAGGCTCGACCATCCTGCATGCGCTGGGCGCTGTGACGCTGCTGTCGGTGGCTTTGGGCCATATCTATATCGGCTCTATCGGTATGGAGGGGGCGATCGATGCCATGCGCACGGGCGAGGTGGATGAAAACTGGGCCAAGGAACATCACGACCTGTGGTACGAGGAAGTGACAGGCAAATCCGCCAAGGAATCCCCTGAAGGAGAGGCATCATGAGCTTTCTGGAATTTGTCGAAGGACCGCTGTTCTATGTTGCCGCAACCATCTTTGTCGTCGCGGCCCTGTGGCGGCTGATCGGGATCATCGCAATGGGCCGGCGCAAGGATATTTCCCCGCCCAAAGGCTCGGCCACGGCCGGGTTTTTCAAGGGCAACCTGCGCCATTTTTTCCCGCGCGGGATTTTCACGCGCCGCACGGCCATGCATATCTTTGGCGGTTACGCCTTTCATCTGGGGCTGTTCGGATTGCTGCTGTTTGCCGCGCCGCATGTGGCCTTTCTTAGCAACCGTATCCTGTTCGGCCTGTCCTGGCCGGCCCTGCCGCGCTGGGGCTTTATCGCTGTGGCCGAGGTGGCCTTTGCCGGGCTGATCATCCTGTGGGTGCGCCGGTTCTCCGATCCGGTGATGCGCATGATCACCGACTGGGACGACCGGATCGGCACCTGGCTGACGTTTTTCGTGATGCTGTCGGGATGCTTTGCCCTGCAGGAATCACACGACAGCCTGCGCGCCATCCACATGCTGCTGGTTGACATCTGGCTGATCTATTTCCCCTTCGGGCGCCTGATGCACACATTCACATTCTTCCTGTCGCGCGGCAATTCCGGCGCGACCTACGGACGTAAAGGAATGACATTATGAGCACGCAAACCAAGGCGGAAATCGCTACGGCCAAGTTTCTGGAATTCACGGATGGCGAGGTGGCCTCGTATTTCGAATCCTGTGTGCATTGCGGGGAATGCGCGCAGGCGTGCCATTTCTTTCTGTCCACCAATGATCCCAAATACACCCCCACCTACAAGCTGATGCCGATGGTGAAGACCTATAAGCGGGAAAAGGCGCCGCTGGCGAAGATCCGCAAGATGTTCGGTCTGGCCCCCGATCCGGTGACCGAGGAAGAGCTGCGGGAATGGGAGCCCCTCGTTTACGACAGTTGCACCATGTGCGGCCGCTGCACCGAGGTTTGCCCGATGGGCATCGACATTGCCGGCACCATCCGCAAAATGCGCGAGGGCTATGCCGCCGCCGGTCTGGTCCCCGAGGGGCTGCAGCGCGCCGAGGAATATGTGGAAAAAACCACCTCGCCGATGGGTGTGACCCTGAAGGCGGTAGAGGCGCAGATCAAACATCAGGAAAAGGAAACCGGCATCCCGATCGAGATCGACAAGAAGGGGGCCGACTATATGGCCATGTTCTCGTCGCTGGAAATCATGGCCTATACGGACACCATCGGGGCCTATGCCAAGCTGTTCAAAAAGGCCGGCGTGACCTGGACGATTTCCTCTGCCGCTTACGAGGCTACGAATGTAGGCGTGCAGATCGGCTCCGGGCCTTTGGCCAAATCTATCGTCAAACGGGTCGTCGATGCGGCCGAGGAACTGGGCGTCAAACATGTTATTGCGCCGGAATGCGGCCATGCCTATGGCGCGATCCGCTGGGCCGGCCCGAACCTGATAGGCCGCGAATTCAAATTCGAGGTGATCCATATCGTCGAACTGCTGGACAAGCTCCGGCGCGAGGGGCGCATCCCCGCCGGCACCAAGGACCCGCGCAAGATGACCCTGCACGACCCCTGCCAGTTGATCCGCCGCGGTGGTCTGTTGAAGGAACCGCGCCGCCTGATGGATGATTCCTGCGCCGATTTTGTGGAAATGAAAGGCGCCGGCCTGACCAACCTGTGTTGTGGCGGCGGGGGCGGTGTCTCGGCCAATCCGCGCGCGGCAGAGCTGCAAAAAGCGGCTTTCAGCCTGAAGGCCGACCAGTTGAAAGCGATCAAGGATCTGGAGGCCGTGATCGTGCCCTGCGCCAACTGCCGCTCGGTTTTCGAGGACGGTCTGGACGAATACGAACTGGACTACGAGGTGATCGGCATGGGGGAACTTGTGGCCTCTACGCTGGCGGAATAGGGTTTATTTCGCGTTCGGGAAAAACAGTTGCTGGCCGTCCAGCCGGTAGGCGGCGATCAGCTTCTGCCCCTTTTCCGATAGCAGCCAGTTGATAAACACCTCGGCCCCTTTGGCGTTTACATGCGGGAAGCGGGCGGGGTTTACCTCTGTTATGCCATACTGGTTGAACAGGGCCGGCACGCCCTGAAACAGGATCTTATAGTCCTGCTTGTCCCCGTAGGCGATCCATGTGGCGCGGTCGGTCAGGGTATAGCCGCGCATCTCCAGCGTGGTGCGGATGGTGGCCCCCATGCCGGCACCGATTTCCCGATACCAGCCGTCGTCAATCGTCGGGGTCGTGCCGAGGGTGGCCCAGAGGGCCAGCTCTTTCTTGTTGGTGCCGGAATCATCGCCACGCGACACGAAGGGGGCCTTGCCTTGCAGCAAGGCGGTTAAGGCCGCGGTCAGGCTGTCGGCCTTGCCAACCCCGTCGGGATCTTCGGGCGGGCCGATCAGCACGAAATCGTTATACATCAGGTCAAACCGTTCCACGCCATAGCCTTCGGCGACGAATTTTTCCTCGGCCGGTTTGGCATGGACCAGCAGAACATCCCCGTCCCCGTTCATGGCATTGCGGATGGCCTGTCCGGTGCCGACGGCGACAACATCGACGTTCAGGCCGGTTTCGGCCTCGAATATCGGCAGGATATAGTCGTAAAACCCCGAATTCTGGGTAGAGGTCGTGGACTGCACCAGAATGCGCCCCTCGCCGGCAAGGGATATGGTGGCGACAAGGCTGGCAAGGGCGGCAAGGGCTGCGCGTCGGATCATTTTCGGACTCCTGAAAAAACTGGGCGGATTTTACGCCAAAATTGATATGGCACAAGGGAATAGCGGCTGTTTTGCGCTTTGATGACCACCGAACCGGAACAGGAGTCCGCCCATGCCCGCCCCCCCCCGTTGTCACCACGATTCACAAGCGCCGTTCCGTGTCCCCGAAATACCTGAAAGCGCCCGGGCCGACCCCTGCGGAAATCCAGATCATGGTCGGCGCGGCCTGCGCGGCGCCGGATCACGGGCATCTGGGGCCGGCGGAATTTGTCTATATCCCCGATGACATGCGCCCCGCCCTTGCCGATGTGTTCGAGGCCGCGGCCATAGAGGCCGACCCCGATATTTCCCCCGAGCTACGCACCGTCGCGCGCGAGCGGTCCTTTAACGGGCCGTGCCTGCTGGCGTTGCTGGTGCGGATTGATGCGGACAACGGGATCGTGCCGGAATCCGAACAATGGCT
>JALWQC010000385.1 GCA_027080755.1 Paracoccaceae bacterium | reverse complement strand
GGATCGTGGACCCGCTGGACGGAACATCGAATTTCCTGCACGGGCTGCCGCACTGGGCCATCTCTATCGCGCTGGAACACAAGGGCAAGATCGTCGCCGCCGTGATTTTCGATCCGGTAAAGAATGAAATGTTTACCGCCGAAAAGGGCGAAGGTGCCTGGATGAACGACCGCCGGATGCGGGTTTCCGACCGGCGCGACATGATTGAAATGCTGTTCGCCACCGGCCTGCCCTTTGGCGGGCGCACGGACCTGCCCGAAACCCTGCAGGATCTGGCGCGCATTCTGCCGCGCTGTGCCGGGGTGCGGCGCTGGGGCTCGGCCGCGCTGGATCTGGCCTATGTGGCGGCAGGGCGCTACGACGGTTTCTGGGAACGCCGCCTGCATCCGTGGGATATGGCCGCAGGCCTGCTGCTGGTGAAAGAGGCCGGCGGACTGGTCGAAGGCTTTGGCGAAGACGACGACCCGCTGATCACCGGCGAGGTCATCGCCGCCAACGAGCCGGTCTTCACCCGTTTCGCCAAACTGGTGCGCAACGAGGATTAAACCCGATGGACAAGCCGTCCCCCCTCGCCGGCTTGTCCCGCCCGCACCACATCAAAGGCCGCTTTGCCCCCCCCGGGGACGTGTCAAACCCCAAACTGCGCGATGGTTTGAAATGGTTGTTGAGTGGGGAAAAACAGAAATGGCCGCGCCATGTGGAAAATGCCCCGTGGCCGGCCCCGCCCGAAACCGCGCCGCAAGACGGTATTTCCCTGACCTTTATCGGCCATGCAACCCTGCTGATACAGGTCGGCGGGCTGAACATCCTGACCGACCCGTTCTTTTCCGACCGCGCCAGCCCCCTGCCCTTTATCGGCCCCAAACGGGCACGCAAACCGGGGGTGGCCCTGCCGGATCTGCCGCCCATCGACGTGGTTTTGTTAAGTCACAACCATTTCGACCATCTGGACATCGCCGCCCTGCGCGCGCTGCATGCCCATAGCGCCCCGCATATTGTCACACCGCTTGGCAACAGCCGCACGCTGGCCAGAACCCGCCGCCCCCACCGGATTACCGAGGGGAACTGGGGCGACCAGCTGGACCTGAACGACAAGGTCCGCGCCACCTTTACCCCGGCGCTGCACTGGTCCAAACGCGGCCTGTTTGACCGCAACCGCGCGCTCTGGTCCGGGTTTGTGCTGCAAACGCCGGCGGGGGTGATCTATTTTGCCGGTGATACGGGCTATGGCGACGGGGCGCATTTTGATCAGCTCCGGCAGGTTTTCGGCCCGCCGAAACTGTCGCTGCTGCCCATCGGGGCCTATGCGCCGCGCTGGTTTATGCAGGATCAGCACATGGACCCGCAACAGGCGGTGCAGGCGCATCGCGCCCTTGGTGCGCAGCACTCGGTCGCCATCCATTTCGGCACGATCCAGTTGACGGACGAAGGCATCGACGCCCCCGCGCAGGAGCTGGCCGAAGCCCTTGCCGAGGCGCCGGACACCCAGGGGGAATTTCTGGTGCTGGAGTGCGGGGAAACGCGGGGGTTCTAGGGCGTAGACCTAGAACCGCCGCACCCTTGCCTCTCCGGCCTGCATATCCCCGCCGGCGCGATCGAAACGCAGGTGGGCAAGGCCGCGGTTGCCAAGCACGCTGAACAGGGTGCCGGCCGCTTTGCCGTCGGCCGTGATCGGCGTGCCGGGGGTTGCGGGGCCATCCACGGAGACGGCAACCAGACCTTTTTTCAGCTCGGTCTTGTGTTTCATGCGCGCGGTGACTTCCTGCCCGACATAACAGCCCTTGCGGAAATCGACACCGTGCAGACGCTCGAATCCGGCCTCCAGTATATAGGTCTCGTCCGGCAGCAGCTCGATTCCGGTTTCGGGCACCACATGTTCTATGCGCAGGGCCTCCCATTCGGCAGGATCCAGTGGATCCAGCGCGGGGGTGTCATAGATCCGCCAGCCGAGTTCCGGCAACCGCGGATCCGTAAAGGCGCCCCCGGGGGCTTCGCCAAGCCCTTGCACCACGGGCAGACCGGTGGGGGTTATCTGCACATCGGCGCGCAGTTTGTACATGTTCAGCCGCTGCGCCAGCGCCGCCGCCCGATCCGCCTTGACGTCCAGCAACACGCTGTCCCCGTCGCGGCTGACGATCATGTCGAACAGATATTTCCCCTGCGGCGTCAGCATGGCCGCATACACCGGCCCCGCATCCAGATTCAGGACCGAGTTGCTAAGCAGCCCTTCCAGAAACGACAGCCGGTCCGCGCCGGTCACACGCAAAACGCTGCGGTCGGTATTTTTGAAGCCTCTGGCCATGGAACCCTCCGTTGTTTTCAGGGGGTATATATGGTTTAAGGACGCCAGTTCAAAGGTGTTTCCCGAAGGTTTCCCATGCGCGCCCCTGTTTCCGTCATTCTGCCCACGCTGAACGCCGCTCCGACCCTTGGCCCGACATTGGCCGCCCTTGGCGAGGCCCTGACCGAGGGGCTGATCCGCGAGGTGATCTTTGCCGATGGCGGATCGAACGACGACACGGCGCAAATCGCCGAGGAGGTCGGCGCCGGCTTCCTCCCCTGCCCCAGGGGGCGCGGCACGCAAATGGCGGCGGCGGCGCGTCAGGCGCAGGGCAGGTGGCTGTTGTTTCTGCACGCCGACAGCATCCTGCAAACGGGGTGGAGCGGCACGGTTGCGGACCATCTGCGCCATCCTGACAAGGCGGGGTATTTCCGGCTGGCCTTTGACGAAACCACCCTGCCCGCGCGCAGTGTCGCCGGCTGGGCCAACCTGCGGGCGCGGCTGTTCGGCCTGCCCTACGGGGATCAGGGGGTGCTGATATCGCGCAGGCTTTATGACGAAACCGGCGGCTATGACGACATCCCCCTGATGGAGGACGTGGCCCTTGCCCGCAAGCTGCGCGGCAAATGGCGTGCGCTGCCGGTGCGGATCACCACCAGCGCCGAAAAATACCGCCGCGACGGCTGGATCAGACGGTCCTTCAAAAACGCGGGGCTGGTGCTGCGCTACAGGCTGGGGGCCGATCCGCGCAAACTGGCGCGGGAATATCGTTAGCCACCAGCGAATTGCAGGCGATAGAGTTCGGCATAGATGCCGTTTTGTGCCAGAAGTTCCTCGTGCGTGCCGGTTTCGGCCACCTGCCCCTGATCCATAACAACGATCATGTCGGAATCCAGCACCGTTGCCAGCCGGTGCGCGATGACAAAGGTCGTGCGACCCTTGGACAGCTCGTCCAGAGCGTCGCGGATCACGGCCTCGGACTGGGCATCGAGGGCCGAGGTCGGCTCGTCCAGCAGCAAAATCGGGGCGTTGCGCAAAATGGCGCGGGCAATCGACAGGCGTTGCTTTTCGCCGCCGGAAAAGCGGTTGCCGGCGGGGGAAATCACCGTGTCATAGCCGTTTTCCAGCAGCTCGATAAAGTCATGCGCCGCGGCGGCCTTGGCGGCGGCGATAATGTCGTCCCGACTGGCCCCCGCC
>JALWQC010000384.1 GCA_027080755.1 Paracoccaceae bacterium | reverse complement strand
AGGGGCGCTGGGGAATATCACGGAAAACACCATTCAGGCGATGGTGGCACTGGGGGCCAGCCGCGAGAATATCGTTGCCGCAATCGGGCCGGCCATCAGCCAGCAGGCCTATGAGGTCGGGCCGGAATTTTTCGACCGTTTCAGGGATGAAAACCCCGATTTCACACGGTTTTTCATCAATGGCGCGGAGGGGCGGATGCTGTTCGATCTGCCCTCTTTCCTGCTGTACCGCTTGCGGGAATCCGGCGTGGGCTCGGCCGGCTGGATCAACCGCTGCACCTATAGCGAGCCGCGCAAGTTCTTTTCCTACCGCCGTGCCACCCATAACAACGAACCGGACTATGGCCGCCTGCTGTCAGTGATCCGCCTGTAACGGGTGGTTTTTCTGCGGCTTTTCGGGGGCGGGAATTGCGGCCCCCGACATATCCACTAAACCGGTTTAGTGGTTCTTTTGGACACAGGCTAACCCACTGTTTTACCAGCGTTTCAAGCGAAATTCACAGGGTTGAAATGCCGTTAACCGGCCTATTCCTGCGCCGCGGCGCGTTCTTCCAGAACGGAAAACGGCACGCCCGGTTCATCCTTGCCGCAGCGGATCACAAGCGAGGTCTTGACGCTGGCCACATTGGGGGCTGCCGTCAGTTCATGCGTCAGGAAATCCTGAAAACTGGACAGGTCGGGGGCCACGCATTTCAGGATAAAATCTATCTCGCCGTTCAGCATGTGGCACTCGCGCACAAAGGGCCACTCGCGGGCGCGTTCCTCGAAGGCGGAGAGATCCACCTCGGCTTGCGAATGCAGCCCGACCATAGCGAAAACCTGCACCTCGAACCCCAGCGCACGCGCGTTGACGTCGGCGTGATAGCCCTGGATCAACCCGGCCTCTTCCAGCGAGCGGACACGGCGCAGGCACGGCGGGGCCGAGATCCCGACACGCGCCGACAGTTCCACATTGGTCATGCGGCCGTCGGCCTGTAGCTCTGCCAGAATTTTCCGGTCAATCGGGTCGAGTTTGGTATGCGGCATAGTGATCCCTGCTTGGCGATTGCAACGTTTCGACTGTATCCTGAACCTGCCCCGCCAGTGAACGCAAGCGGCCTTGCGGACAGGGCATGATACATGTTTCAACGAAAGCCGAAACGCTTTAGGTGATCGTTATTATCCAATCGCACCGGCACGCGCAATATTATTTCGCACCTCGCGGCAAAATATTCACAATCCCGAAAAATCCCCGCAACAGGGGAAAACCCGCGCCGGCTTCCTTCACAGGAGGGCAAGGAGGCCCTATATACGCCTCAACGTATTAACAAAAAGGTCTGAAAAATGTCTGAAACACGTCATACCCGCGTCCTTATTATCGGCTCCGGTCCTGCGGGCTATACCGCGGGCATCTATGCCTCGCGTGCCATGCTGAACCCGATTCTGGTGCAGGGCATCCAGCCCGGCGGACAGCTGACCATCACCACAGAGGTGGAAAACTGGCCCTCGCGCAAAGAGGTGCAGGGCCCCGATCTGATGATCGAGATGGAAGACCACGCCCGCGCCGCCGGCACGGAAATCATCGCCGACCATATCAGCAGCCTGGATCTGTCCAAGCGCCCCTTCACCGCGCAGGGTGACAGCGGCACGACCTATACGGCCGATGCGGTGATCCTTGCGACCGGCGCACAGGCAAAATGGCTGGGGCTGGAATCGGAAGAGAAATTCAAGGGCTTCGGGGTTTCCGCCTGCGCCACCTGCGACGGGTTTTTCTATCGCGGGCAGGATGTTGTTGTCATCGGCGGGGGCAATTCCGCCGTGGAAGAGGCCCTGTATCTGACCAATTTCGCCAACAAGGTCACCCTGATCCACCGCCGCGATTCCCTGCGTTCGGAAAAGATCCTGCAGGAACGTCTGCTGAAAAACCCCAAGGTAGAGGTCCTGTGGGACAACCAGCTGATAGAGATTTACGGCTCGGACAATCCGATGGGGGTTGAAGGGGTGCGCACGGAAAACGTCAAGACCGGCGAGATCACCGAAACCCCCTGCAAGGGCGTGTTTATCGCCATCGGGCATGCGCCGGCCTCGGAACTGGTCAAGGACCAGCTGGAAACGCATATGGGGGGCTATGTGGTCACCAAACCCGACAGCACGGAAACCTCCATCCCCGGCGTATTTGCCGCCGGCGACCTGACCGACTACAAATTCCGTCAGGCGGTCACATCGGCCGGCATGGGCTGCATGGCCGCACTGGAAACCGAGCGTTTTCTGGCGGCCGAGGAATAGCTGAAAAACGGGCGGTCCGGCCACGGGGTCGGGCTGCCCCCGATATCTGTCAATATTACCGAAATTTGCAATATTATCATTGAACTTTTGCTGTATAAGGGCGTAAACCCCCCGCGACTTTAACCCCTGTAGTAATAGTAGAGCCCATGCGCAGCAACAACCTTACCCCGATCCCCGAACTGTATGTTTCCCATGACAGCGCCGAAAAGCTGAAGCGGGAGGCCGGCGATTTGCCGAGCTGGGACCTGACCCCGCGCCAGATGTGCGATCTGGAGCTGTTGATGAACGGGGGCTTCAATCCGTTGAAGGGGTTTCTGGACAAGGCGGATTATGACTCGGTTCTGGATACCATGCGGCTGGCCGACGGGACGCTGTGGCCGATGCCGATCAATCTGGATGTCAGTGCGGACTTTGCCGACTCGCTGGAAGAGGGGCAGGACATTGCCCTGCGCGACCCCGAGGGCGTAATTCTGGCCATCCTGTCCGTTACCGACAAATGGACACCGGACAAATCCCGCGAGGCAAAGGCGGTTTTCGGGGTCGACGATATCGCGCATCCGGCCGTCAACTATCTGCACAACACCGCTGGCGAGGTTTATCTTGGCGGCCCCGTGATCGGCATTCAGGCCCCGATGCATTATGATTACCGCGGCCGGCGCAACACCCCCAACGAGCTGCGCGCCTATTTCCGCAAGATGGGCTGGCGCCGCGTTGTTGCCTTCCAGACCCGCAACCCGCTGCACCGCGCGCATCAGGAACTGACCTTCCGCGCCGCCAAGGAAGCACAGGCCAACCTGCTGATCCATCCGGTTGTCGGGCTGACCAAACCGGGCGACATCGACCATTTTACCCGCGTGCGCTGCTACGAGGCGGTGCTGGACAAATATCCGGCCTCTACCACCTCGCTTTCGCTGCTGAATCTGGCGATGCGCATGGGTGGCCCGCGCGAGGCCGTCTGGCACGGCCTGATCCGCGCCAACCACGGCTGCACCCATTTCATCGTCGGGCGCGACCACGCCGGACCGGGCAAAAACTCCGCGGGCGAGGATTTCTACGGCCCCTATGACGCGCAGGAGCTGTTCAAGGAATACGAGGCCGAAATCGGCGTGGAAATGGTGCCGTTCAAGCACATGGTCTATGTGCAGGAAAAGGCGCAATACGAACCCATCGACGAGGTGGCCGAGGGCAAAACCGTCCTGAATATCTCCGGCAC
>JALWQC010000383.1 GCA_027080755.1 Paracoccaceae bacterium | reverse complement strand
ATGTGCTGGAGGCCGTGGTCTTCGGTGCCGGGCGCGAAAAATGCACCGCCTTTATCAATATCGACCTGACCGCCGTTGCCAACTGGGCCGAGCGCAACAACATCGCCTATTCTTCCTATCAGGAACTGGCCGGACTGCCGCAGGTTTACGAAACCATCAAGGGCTATGTCGAAGAGGTCAACAAATCCGTGGCCGAGGATCCGATGCTGAACGGCTGCCAGATCCACCGTTTCCTTGTTCTGCACAAGGAACTGGATGCGGATGACGGCGAAATGACCCGCACACGCAAGGTGCGCCGGCGGATCGTGGAAGAAAAATACGCCGACCTGATCGCAGGCCTCTACGGGGATGCGGATACGGTCGATACGGTTACGGAAGTAACCTACGAGGACGGGCGCAAGGGCTCTATCTCGGCAACTGTCAAAATCAGCGACGCAGCGGTCGTGGCACGAAAGGGCAATGCAGCATGAATGCGACAGCAGAATCCTATGTAACCGCAGATGGCCGCACCATTGGCGGCACGGTTATGGAAATGAAAAACATCACCCTGCGCTTTGGCGGCGTGACGGCAATTTCCAACATTTCCTTCGATATCCGCGAGGGCGAGATCCGCGCGATTATCGGCCCGAACGGGGCGGGAAAATCGTCTATGCTGAACGTCATCAACGGCTTTTATCACCCGCAAGAGGGGGAAATCTGGTTTCGCGGTGAAAAGCGCAAGCCGATGAAACCCTACCAGATTGCCCATCAGGGCATCGCGCGCACCTTCCAGAACATCGCGCTGTTCAAGGGGATGAGCACGCTGGACAATATCATGACCGGCCGCTTTACCCATATGAAAAGCAACATGTTGATGCAGGCGATCTGGAAAGGTCCGGCCGCGCGCGAGGAATACGAAAACCGCGAGATTGTCGAACACATCATCGATTTTCTGGAAATTCAGGCCATCCGCAAAACGCCTGTGGGCCGTTTGCCCTATGGTCTGCAGAAACGTGTGGAACTGGGCCGCGCGCTGGCCGCACAGCCGAAACTGCTGCTGCTGGATGAACCGATGGCCGGTATGAACGTCGAGGAAAAAGAGGACATGTCCCGCTTTATTCTGGACGTAAACGACGAATTCGGCACCACCATCGCCCTGATCGAACACGATATGGGCGTGGTGATGGATATCTCGGACCGGGTTGTGGTTCTGGATTACGGTAAAAAGATCGGGGACGGAACACCCGACGAAGTGCGCAACAATCAAGATGTGATCGACGCCTATCTGGGCGTGGCGCATGACTAGGGAGCATTGGAATGTCTGCTGATTTCTATTATACCATCGAGGTGATCATAAACGGTCTGATGACCGGGGTGCTCTACTCGCTCGTGGCGCTCGGGTTTGTGCTGATCTACAAGGCGTCCGGCGTCTTTAACTATGCCCAGGGGGTTATGGCCCTGTTCGCGGCGCTGACGCTGGTGGGTATCCAGCGCGGCCAGGTGCCGTTTGCCCCGCTTATCAACGCGATTTTCGGGTCCAACGTGCAGAATTTCGGCTGGGAGGTCCCGACCGTTCTGGCCATTATTCTGAGCATGGGCGTTATGGTTCTGTTCGCCTATCTGGTGGAACGCTTCATCCTGCATCATCTGGTCGGGCAGGATCCGACGATCCTGTTCATGGCCACCATCGGCCTGTCCTATTTCATGGAAGGTTTCGGGGATCTTATGTGGGGCTCGGACATCAAGAAACTGGACGTCGGGCTGCCGCAGGGGGGTAACACCTGGATCGAAAGCCATACAGAAGGCTGGGCGGACGGGTTCTACGGTTTCTATATCGACAATCTGGATATCTGGGCCGCCGGCATAGCCATTGTTCTGGTGATCGCGCTGATGATTTTCAGCCAGTATACCAAAACCGGCCGTGCGTTGCGCGCCGTGGCGGATGACAACCAGGCGGCTATGTCCGTGGGTATCTCGCTGCGCTTTATCTGGGTGGTGGTCTGGTCGCTTGCCGGCTTTGTGGCGCTGGTTGCCGGCACCATGTGGGGCGCCAAATCCGGCGTGCAGTTTTCGCTGTCGCTGATCGCGCTCAAGGCGCTGCCGGTGCTGATGCTGGGGGGCTTTACCTCCATTCCCGGGGCGATTGTCGGGGGGATGATCATCGGTGTGGGCGAGAAACTGTTCGAATACGAAATCGGCCCGCTGATCGGGGGCGCTACCGAAAACTGGTTTGCCTATGTGCTGGCCTTGCTATTCCTCGTCTTCCGGCCCCAGGGCCTGTTCGGCGAAAAAATCATCGAGAGGGTTTGATCCATGTTTTACCGTGAAGCCGGCGATTTCAAGACAAGCTATGCAGCCGACAGCCAGACCTTTCCGATCCGTCTGGACCGCTGGGGCTATATGGTTACGCTTGCCGTTGCCTTTATTGTCGTGCCGCTGTTCATCAGCGACTACTGGGCCAACGCCATTCTGCTGCCCTTCCTGATCTGGGCGATTGCCTCGCTGGGTCTGAATATCCTGTCGGGGTATTGCGGGCAGATCAGCCTTGGCACCGGCGGATTTATGGCGGTGGGGGCCTATTCGTCCTATAAGCTGATGACGGCCTTTCCCGATCTGAACATCCTGTTTGTGGTGATCCTGTCGGGCCTGATCACGGCCGTTGTCGGCATCCTGTTCGGCCTGCCGAGCCTGCGGATCAAGGGGTTCTATCTGGCGGTGGCGACACTGGCCGCGCAGTTCTTCCTTGTCTGGCTGTTCAACAAGGTGCCCTGGTTCTACAACAACTCCGCCTCCGGGCAGATCAGCACCCCGACCCGTTCCATTTTCGGCTACGAGGTCACCGGTGCCACCGCCCATTCCGAGGCCAAATACCTGTTCATTCTGGCCATTGTCTTTGTGCTGGCCGTAATGGCCCGCAACCTGACTCGCGGGCGCATCGGGCGCAGCTGGATGGCGATCCGGGACATGGATATTGCGGCGGAGATCATCGGGGTGAACCCGTTGGTAACCAAACTGACCGCCTTTGCCGTCAGCTCGTTCTATATCGGCATCGCCGGGGCGCTGTTCTTTTCCGTCTACCTCGGCGCGGTAGAAGTCGGAGAGGCCTTCGGCATCCAGAAATCGTTCCTTGTGCAGTTCATGATCATCATCGGCGGCCTCGGAACCATCTTCGGCAGCTTCGCCGGCGCCGCCTTTATGGTGTTGCTGCCGGTTCTGCTGAAAAACATCATGGTGGGGCAGCTTGGCTGGGCCACCGATATCGCCGCACATTTCGAATTTGTGATTGTCGGCGGATTGATTATCCTGTTCCTCATTCTGGAACCGCACGGGCTGGCACAGCTTTGGCGGTTGCTGAAAGAGAAACTGCGTCTTTGGCCTTTCCCGCACTAGGGGGCGGCCAAAATAAAAGCCACCGGAAAATCCGGGGCATCACCTGTCGTAACTTTAAGGGAGGACGACATGAAATTTACGAAACTGGCAGCCCTGGCTGTCGCTGCGGTTACTATCGC
>JALWQC010000382.1 GCA_027080755.1 Paracoccaceae bacterium | reverse complement strand
GCACAGGGTGGCCCCCTTTGCAAGCGGCCCGGGCCATTGAGATGAAGCGAGGATCGCGCCCTTCGGGTTTGGCGGATTTCCGCCCCGAGTGCGTTGCAGGTCCTTGGAATAGACCCACTATTCCGGCGGCCCTGCGCCTGCCCGGGACGAAAATCTGCCAAACTGGCGGCGCGGGGTTTATGGGTCTACG
Organism: Paracoccaceae bacterium; assembly: GCA_027080755.1. GTDB lineage: Bacteria > Pseudomonadota > Alphaproteobacteria > Rhodobacterales > Rhodobacteraceae > NORP23. The sequence continues at coordinate 3,320 of JALWQC010000382.1, read as the reverse complement.
CCCTGGCCCATTGCCTAACGGCCCCGCGCCCCCTATGTAGCCTTAGGGAAACAGAGGGCAAGACATATGGCAAAGAAGACCGGCAAGCGCAAAAAGGCGCCCCGCACCACGATGATGCAACGCATCCGGTCCAACTTTCTGACCGGACTGGTGATCGTTGCCCCCATCGTGCTGACCGGCTATCTGATCTGGACGGTGGTGACATTCATCGACGCCAAGGTCGTGCCGCTGGTGCCGGCCGCCTATAACCCCAGCACCTATCTGGGCACCTATGTTCCGGGCTTCGGGGTGGTGATCTTTCTGGTCTTTACCGCCATTTTCGGCGCGCTGACAAAGGGGATCTTCGGGCGGCAATTGCTGCGCATGTGGGAAAACCTTGTCGGGCGCACGCCGGTTGTGCGCTCTATCTACAGCGGGCTGAAACAGGTGGTGGAAACGGTCATCAGCCAGAATAACGCCACCTTCCAGAAGGCCTGCCTGATCGAGTATCCGCGCCGCGGGATCTGGGTGATCGGCTTTATCACCACCGATGCCACGGGCGAGGTGCAGGAAAAAACCAGCGACGACATGACCGCGATTTTCGTGCCGACAACGCCGAACCCGACCTCGGGGGTGTTTGTCTATGTGCCAAAGCCCGACGTGATCATTCTGGACATGACAATAGAGGACGCGGCCAAGCTGGTGATCTCTGCCGGGCTGGTCGTCCCCCCCACCAGGGCCGAGATCGCCGCCCGCCGCAAGCCCGCCCCCAAAGGGAAATGAGCGCCGCCGTCCTGAACGGTTTTTTCACCTCGCTGGCGCTGATTCTGGCGATCGGGGCGCAGAATGCCTTTGTGCTGCGCCAGGGGATCCTGCGCCGGCATGTGTTCTGGGTGGTGCTGGCCTGCGCCCTGTCCGACGCGCTGCTGATCAGCGCCGGCGTGGCCGGTTTTGCCGGAGTCGTCACCGCCTTCCCCGCCCTGCCCCGTCTGATGGCGCTGGCCGGTGCGGGGTTTCTGCTGCTCTACGGCTTGCTGAAATTCCGCGCGGCCTGGCGGGGCGGCGATGCGCAGACCGTCGCCGGGCAAGGCACCAGCCTGCGCGCGGCGCTGGCCACCACGCTGGCGCTGACATGGCTGAACCCGCATGTCTATCTGGATACGCTGGGGCTGATCGGGGCGGTTTCCGTGCAATACGACTCGATTCGGGACAAGACGGGATTCGCCGGCGGGGCGATTGCGGCCTCTTTCCTGTTTTTCTTTGCGCTGGGATTCGGGGCGCGATATCTGGCCCCTCTGATGAAAAACCCGCGCACATGGCAGATTCTGGACGTGCTGATCGGGGTTTTGATGCTGTATCTGGCCATCGGCCTGCTGAGCGAACTGTGATTCCCGATTCGCACAGGTCAGGTTCGATTATTGCAACTTTGCGGCGCAAACACACCATATGTTGCACGAATCCCGCCTGCGGACCGATTTAAGGCAAAAACGGGGCAAAAGGGATTTTTTTGCCCGCCCCCCGAATCCGTGGCATCTTTGCAACAACTTCAGGGTTTAGAGCCGTTTCAAGCCCTAACTTGACCGAAATAAACAATTTTTCGGGAAAAATTCCTTGGCAGCGCCGCGCCTGCGCCCTATGATGATTTCACTGCTCGATAGGTTTCTGCCTGTATGAAACCTGCCTCAATAACTTGCGCCCTCCTTGTGAGGGCGTTTTTTTTGGCTATTCGGGGATCGAGGTCACCCACAGGATCACCGCATCATCCTGCGAGACAGAAATCACGTTATGCCCCATAGAGGCGTCGTAATAGGCGCTGTCGCCGCGCTGCAGGCGCACGGGCTCGTAAAACTCGCTGTAAAACTCCACCACGCCGGTCAGGACATAGAGGAACTCCTCGCCGTCATGGCGCACCCAGCCGTCGAAATCCTCTATCGCGCGGGCGCGCACCGTGGCGCGGTAGGGCATCATCTGTTTGTTGGACAGATCGGCGGCCAGAATTTCATGTTCATAGGTCGGGGTGATCAGCCCCCGCCCCTCGCCCGAACGGGTGATGGCGCGCCGGGCCAGAACCTTGTCCGATTTGGGCGGGGTGAACAGCTGGGGGATGGAAATGTCCAGCCCCGTCGCCAGTTTCCGCACCGCGTCGAAGGTCGGCGACATCTGGCCGTTTTCGATTTTCGACAGGGTAGAGCGCGCCAGCCCCGCCTTTTGCGCCGCCTGTTCCAGCGTCCAGTCGCGGGCCTTGCGCAGCTCGCGCACCCGTTCCCCCAGATCGAGCGGTTTGCGGCCTTCGCGATGGCCGCTCTCGCGGGCGATTTTCAACACGCTGGGTTTATCGTCCGGCATTGGCTTTCCTGTGTTTGACGTTGTAAAACGCTTCTACGACATTGCCGCCCCTTCTGGCAATGCGCCCATTTGCACGAGGATGCCCATGACCCGACTCGATATTATCTCCGATCCGATCTGCCCCTGGTGCTATATCGGCAAGGCGCGGCTGGAAAAGGCGCTGGCGAAAAACCCCGACCACCCTTTCGACATCCACTGGCAGCCCTTCCAGCTGAACCCCGACATGCCCCCCGAGGGGATGGACCGGCGCAGCTATCTGGAAATGAAATTCGGCGGGCGCGCCGGCGCGATAGAGGTCTACGCCGAAATCGCCAAGGCAGCCGAGGCCGAGGGGCTGGAAATCGCCTTTGAAAAAATCAAACGCACCCCCAACACCATCGACGCGCACCGCCTGATCCACTGGGCCGGGCTGGAGGGCGTGCAAACCCCCGTTGTCACCCGCCTGTTTGACGGTTTTTTCCGCGAAGGGCTGGATATTTCCGATCACAAGGTGCTGGTGGATATCGCCCGCGACACAGGCATGGACGCCGAGGCCATCGCCCGCCTGCTGGAAACCGACGCCGACCTGATGGAGGTGCGCGCACAGGACGCCAAGGCCCGCGAGATGGGGGTAAAGGCCGTCCCGACCTTCATCATCGCCAACGAGGCCGTGGTCACCGGCGCCCAGCCCACGCAACTGTGGGACGACATCATCCGCGATATTCTGGCCCAGACGGCCGGTTAGCCCCGCGCCTGCCGTGCGGCGCGCAATTGCGCGAAATCCTCGCCCGCGTGATAGCTGGAGCGTGTCAGCGGTGTGGCCGAGACCATCAGGAAGCCCTTGCCGAAGGCTGCCGTTTCATAGGTTTTGAATTCCTCGGGGGGTACGAAGCGCTCGACCGCGTGGTGTTTCGGGGTCGGTTGCAGATATTGCCCGATGGTCAGGAAATCGACATCCGCCGCGCGCATGTCGTCCATCACCTGCATCACGCTCTGGCGGTCCTCGCCCAGACCGA
>JALWQC010000381.1 GCA_027080755.1 Paracoccaceae bacterium | reverse complement strand
CCTCAACACCGCATGCTGGTTTCCGGCTGGAAGGCCGAGCTGCTGTTCGGCGAACCGCAGGTCCTCGCCGCCGCCACCCATCTGGTTAACGGCGACACGATCTACCGGCGCGAGGGCGGCGAGGTCGAATATTTCCACATGATGTTCGACACCCACGAAATCGTCTTTGCCGAAGGCGCCCCCTGCGAAAGCTTCCACCCGGGCGAAATGGGCCTGAACGCCCTTAACACCGCCACGCGCGAGGAAATCTTTACCCTCTTCCCCGAACTGCGCACAAACCCCGCCAGCTACGGCCCCACAACCCGCACGGCATTGAAAGGGTTTGAAGCCCGCGTTATCGGCCTGTAATCCCCCGCAGGGCAGACGAAGGTTTCGAATTGGGGCACGGGGCGATACAAATTGCCGAAGAACGCCGCGAAACCGGTGAAAATCCGGCTGGCCAAACGCTTTTCGCCCGTCTAGGCTTTCCGGGAATTACCGGAAAGGACAGCCTATGGAACACCGCACAAACTTCCCCTCGACGCAGGATATGCAGGCCAGCGACGCCGCCCACCACCTGCACCCCTTCACCGATACCGCCGATATCAATGCCAAGGGGGCGCGGGTCATCACGCAGGCCGAAGGCGTCTATATTACCGACAGCGAGGGCAACACCATGCTCGACGCGATGGCCGGCCTGTGGTGTGTCAATATCGGCTACGGGCGCAAGGAACTGGCCGATGTTGCCTATCGCCAGATGCAGGAACTGCCCTATTACAACACGTTTTTCATGACCTCCCACCCGCCGGTGATTGCGCTGGCGGACCAGATCGCCAGCCTGATGCCCGGGGATCTGAACCGGGTGTTTTTCTCTTGCTCGGGGTCCGAGGCGAACGACACCAACATCCGCCTGGTGCGCCACTACTGGGCCAGCATGGGCAAGCCGGAAAAAACCGTGATCATCTCGCGTAAAAACGCCTATCACGGCTCTTCCATGGGGTCCGGCAGCCTTGGCGGCATGACCGGCATGCACGCGCAGGGCGGCATGCCCATCCCCGACATCACCCACATCGACCAGCCCTACTGGTATGGCGAAGGTGGCGACATGACCCCCGAGGAATTCGGCCTGCAACGCGCACGCGAACTGGAACGCGAGATCGCGCGCATCGGCGAGGATCGCGTCGCCGCCTTTATCGCCGAACCCGTGCAGGGCGCCGGCGGGGTGATTATCCCGCCCTCCACCTACTGGCCCGAAATCCAGCGGATCTGCGACGAACACGAAATCCTGCTGATCGCGGACGAGGTCATCTGTGCCTTTGGCCGCACCGGCAACTGGTTCGGCTCCCAGACCTTCGACATCCGCCCCGATATCATGACCATCGCCAAGGGGCTTTCGTCAGGCTACCAGCCCATCGGCGGCTCCGTCCTGAGCGAGAAAATCGCAAAGGATCTGGATGAAAAGGGCGGCGAATTTGCCCACGGCTACACCTATTCCGGCCATCCGGTGGCCGCGGCCGTTGCCCTTGAAAACCTGCGCATCATGCAGGAAGAAAAGATCGTTAAAAACGTGCGCGACATCACCGGCCCCTATCTTGCCGCGAAATGGGCCGCCCTTGCCGACCACCCGCTGGTGGGCGAGGCCCGCAGCATCGGGATGATGGGCGCGCTGGAGCTGACCCCCGACAAATCCGCCCGCGCGCCCTTTGCCGCGGATGCGGGCACGGTTGGCTATATCTGTCGCGAATTCTGCTTCAACAACGGTCTGATCATGCGTCATGTCGGTGATAAAATGATTATTTCCCCTCCTCTGGTTATGACAACGGATGAAATCGACGAACTGGCCGACAAAGCCTGGAAATGCCTTGACCTGACCCTGGCCGAGGCAAAATCACAGGGCCTTATGGTGGCCGGCAAACGTTAAGGGATCGTTACTGTCGGGGGCGAAAATGCCCCCGATTTGCCTAAAACTGTCCCGATAAATTCCGGCGCGGTAACCTTTTCTAAACCTTTGCCCGACATTCTGCAGGCAGGATGGATATAGCGAAGGTTCCGATGAAAATTCTGCGCGGCATTACGATTTTACTGGCCCTGCTGGCCCCTGCCCCTGTGCTGGCCTATGCGCCGGTCGGGCAGATGCTGGAAATCACCCCCGTCGGCCCGCCCAACCTCTGGGCTGTTTTACGCCAGTATGTCCAACTGGATTTCCCGATCCGCCCGGGATAGCGGCGGGAAACCGCACAACAAAACACCGCGTCTTTCCTTGACCGCCTCTTTGGGACATACTTCCCCAAAGGGATAGTCGTATGGGGTTCACTGTTACATTTATCCAGCAGAAGGATGTTCTGGGCCGGACAGCAATTCTGGCCCATCTGGCGCATAGCTGGGCGCAAAAGGGCCGTAGTGTCGGGCTGGTGGAGCTTGACAAAAAACAGCCGCTGGCAAAATGGGCGAACAAGGCCAAAAACCTGCATATGACCTTGAAACAAAGCCGGGACTGGCGCGTTTTGCCCGATATCCGCGAAAGCGCCAAACACCACGACCTGACGCTGGTTGACTGTCCCAATGTTATCGACGCCGGTCTGCATGCGGCGGTCAGGGCCAGCGATCTACTTGTCATCCCCTGCCAGCCCACGGGCATGGACGCCTGGTCCGCCAAGGCCATTCTGGTGGCCTGCAAGGCGGAAAAAACGCCGGCCCGCGTGTTGATCAACAGCGTACCGAAACATGCGGACAAGATCGAAAAAATTGTCGGGGATTTGCAAAAATCCGGGGCGGAGGTTCTTTCCACCCGTCTGGACAACAAGGTTACGTTTTCCCTGGATATGCTGGACGCCACACCCTCTGCCAACGGTCAACGCCCGCGGGATGAAATAGAGTCCTTGCGCCGCGAGATCGAACATATCCTGATATCCCTGTAGCGGAAAACCCGCACAGGCGCCGGATCCGTCGCGGCCCCGTTACGCGACGTCTGTTTTTGCAACATGTCTTGACGCTGCGGCACAGGCACCCGATACAGGGGTGGCCCGAGCTTCAACAAGGAGATTTTTATGAAAAAAGTCTATAAAAATGCCGCAGACGCGCTGGACGGCGTGCTGTTTGACGGCATGAGCATCGCCGCCGGCGGTTTCGGCCTGTGCGGCATCCCCGAAAACCTGATCGCGGGCATTCGCGACGCCGGCACGAAGGATCTGACCGTCGCCTCCAACAACGCCGGTGTGGACGGGTTCGGACTGGGCGTTCTGCTGGAAGGGCGGCAGGTAAAAAAGATGATTTCCTCTTATGTCGGGGAAAATGCCGAATTCATGCGCCAGTATCTGTCCGGCGAGCTGGAGCTGGAGTTCAACCCGCAGGGCACGTTGGCCGAACGGATGCGCGCCGGCGGGGCTGGTATCCCCGGTTTCTACACCAAAACCGGCGTGGGCACCGTGATCGCCGAGGGCAAGGAGCATAAGGATTTCAACGGCGAGACCTATATTCTGGAAACCGGCATCGTCACCGATCTGTCCATCGTCAAGGCCTGGAAGGGCGATACCTCGGGCA
>JALWQC010000380.1 GCA_027080755.1 Paracoccaceae bacterium | reverse complement strand
TGAAAGAGGGGCTGCTAAAGGAAAACATCGACGGCGAGGCGCTGGAATGGGCGCAGCGCCGCCTGCTGGCCCGCCCCGAGGCACGGCGCATCCTGATGGTAATCTCGGACGGGGCGCCGGTAGACGATTCCACGCTGTCGGTCAATCCGGCCAGCATTCTGGAAAAACACCTGCGTGACGTGATCGCCATGATCGAGAAACGCAAACTGGTGGACCTGATCGCGGTTGGCATCGGCCATGACGTGACCCGCTATTACCAGCATGCCGTGACGATTACGGATGTGGAACAGCTGGCCGGCGCCATGACGGAACAACTGGCATCCCTGTTCGAGGCCGACGCGAAGAAACGCGTGAAGGGTTAACCCCGCCTTACGATTTCTTTTTGCGCCGCCCGAAAAACCAGAAAACGGCGGCCAGCACGAACAGGGTCGGGGCGGCGGGTAGCAGCAGAATGCGGAAAACCACGTCTTCCCACAGCCACGGCCCGATATAGCGTTCTATGGCCGGCTGCGCCACCTGAAGGCTGCCGAAATGGATGCTTGCCCAGACGGTGCCGATATCGGCAAAACGGAACGGATCTGCCTGTGAAATGGTGTCGCGCCAGTCAAACCAGACCCGCACCAGACCGGTGATGAATAAAACCAGCGCCAGAATTCTTGCCATGTTGCCCCCGATAGGTGTTTTCATTTTTCGCTCTGTGACGCAATGTAGGGCCAAGATCCGGCTGTGGCAAATCACGCCCGGCGGATATCCTCTGACAAAAACGCGAGCCATTGAAATGTTCCAGACTTTCGACACCCCGACCAGCCCCGAAACCGGCGCCCCGCGTCTTGCCGCCTTGCGCGCGGTCTTGCGCAAGGACGGGCTCGACGGGTTTCTGGTGCCGCGCGCCGATGCCCACATGGGGGAAAACGTTGCCCCCTGTGACGAGCGGCTGGCATGGTTGACCGGCTTTACCGGCTCGGCCGGGTTTTGCGCCGCACTTCTGGACACCGCAGGCGTTTTCATTGACGGACGCTATACCTTGCAGGTGCGCCAGCAGGTTGATCTGGATGTCTACACCCCCGTGCCGATGCATCAGGTAAAGCTGGCCGACTGGCTGAAAACCGCCCTGCCCAAGGGGGGTAAGGTCGCCTATGATCCGTGGCTGCACGGCTTTGACGAAATCGCAACGCTGGAAAAAGGGCTGGAGGGAACAGGTATCGCCCTGGTCAAGTCCCGTAACCTTGTTGACGAAATCTGGCAGGACCGCCCTGCCCCGCCAACAGGGCGGGTTGTTGTCCATGACCTGGGCTTTGCCGGTGAAAGCCACGCGGACAAACGCGCCCGCCTTGGAAAGGCGCTGGGGGAAAAGAGGCTAAAAGCCTTTGTTCTGACCCTGCCCGACAGTATCGCGTGGCTGCTGAATATTCGCGGCTCGGACATTGCCAATACGCCTGTGGCGCTGTGTTTTGCCATTCTGCACGCCGATGCGCGGGTGGATCTGTTTATCAATCCGGCCAAATGCGATGCCGAGGTGCGCGCCCACCTTGGCCCCGAAATCACCATCCGGCCGGAAGAGGATTTCGCCCCCGCCCTTGGCGCATTGCGAGGGCCCGTCGGCGTGGACAAAACCAGCGCCCCCGTTGCCGTCAGCGATCGGGTCTCCGATGTTGTCTGGGCCGCGGATCCCTGCATCCTGCCCAAAGCCTGCAAAAATCCGGTGGAAATCGCCGGTATGCGCGCCGCCCATATCCGCGACGGGGCAGCGATGGTGGAATTCCTGTGCTGGCTGGATCAGGAGGCCCCCAAAGGCACGCTCGACGAAATCGGCGTTGTGCGCCGGCTGGAAGCGTTTCGCGCCAACACCAACATGTTGCGGGACATATCCTTTGACACCATCTGCGGCGCCGGACCGGATGGCGCAATCGTGCATTACCGTGTGACCACCGACAGCAACCGCAAGATTGCCCCGAACGATATCCTGCTGGTGGACAGCGGCGGGCAATATGTGGACGGCACCACCGACATCACCCGCACCATAGCCATCGGCACCCCGCCGGAAGGGGCTGCACGGGCCAATACGCTGGTGCTGAAGGGGATGATCGCCCTGTCACGGGCGCGCTGGCCCGTCGGCATTTCCGGCCACGATCTGGACGCTTTCGCCCGCATGGCGCTTTGGCAGGCGGGGCTGGACTATGACCACGGCACGGGGCACGGGGTCGGGGCCTATCTTGGCGTGCATGAAGGGCCGCAACGCATTTCGCGGGCCTCCGATATTGCCTTGCAGGCGGGCATGGTCCTGTCGAACGAGCCGGGGTATTACAAGGAAGGCGCCTTCGGCATCCGCATTGAAAACCTTGTTGTCGTAACTCCGGCCGAAATCCCCGATGGCGGCGAGCGCCCCGTGCACGGCTTTGAAACCCTGACCTTCGTACCCATCGACAAACGCCTGATTGTTGTCGATATGCTGGAAAAAGGCGAGCGGGACTGGCTGAACGCCTATCACGCCGAGGTCCGGGAAAAGCTGCACGCACAGCTGGGTGACGTCGCGCAACAATGGCTAAAGGCGGCCTGCGCCCCGCTCTAGGGCGGCCCGCCCGATTGCGGTATACGATGGAATGCGCTAGAACAGCCCCTCACAGTTACAGGAGGGGCAGATGGCCAACGAAAGAATCACGATCAAACCGGCAACGGGCACATGGGTTGTGCGCACAGGCGGGGCGGTTATCGCGGAATCCTCCAATGCACTGGAATTGCGCGAGGGGGACTACCCCCCCGTCATCTATTTCCCGCGCGAGGATGTGGCGATGGCATTTCTGGATGAATCCGACCAAAAATCCACCTGCCCGTTCAAGGGCGAGGCCTCGTATTTCCACATCGCGGCCAAAAGCGGGCGCATCGAAAATGCCGTCTGGTCCTATGAAACCCCGCTGGATGCGGCAAAGGACATCGCCGGATATCTGGCCTTCTACACCGACAAAGCCGCGGTAGAGCGGGTCTGACACCACCCGTCAGGCATGTTCCTCGCGCGTCACATTGGCCAGCGCATGGTTATAGGACCGCAAGGCATCCACCAGATAAACGGTCCCGATAATATCGGGGCCGTTTTTGCCATTCCGGACCACGGGCAACAGTTGCAGCGGGGATTCCTCCAGCTTGGGCATGGCCGTTTCCAGCGTTTCGGAAACCTCGACAAAGGCGCCCTGTTCCACAAGCTCCTGACATTGCGATTGCGGGGCGTCCTGTCCTGATCCCACCAGATGCATGATGTTGCGCACCCGGATTGTTCCCAGCAGGTATTCCTGCGGGCCGGCCGCCACATGAATGCCGCGCCGCTCCAGCTGCGTCAGGAAGAAACTACGATCCACAAGGCGGCTGGTCAGGGCCGAGGCCAGCGAAACCGAGACCATAACCGCAATCCCCGCCTGCCAGTCCCCCGTCATCTCAAACACAATCAGCGTGGTGGAAATCGGCGCCCCCAGCACCGCCGCCGCCACCGCCCCCATGCCAGCAATGGCATACATCGTCTCGGTCCCGGAAACACTTGGCAAAAG
>JALWQC010000379.1 GCA_027080755.1 Paracoccaceae bacterium | reverse complement strand
TGCTGCCGGCGGCCGGCGAGATCCCCTCCGGGGTGCTGGAAACGGCGCGCCTGAGCGGCCGCGAGGGCTGGCTGTCGGTGCAGCAGAGCGGGGCCCTGTCGTGACGCGGCGGCGGTTTGCCGGCGGTAATGATCGGGCGTTTGCGCGGGATGTCCCGCACGGCCGGGATCTCGGTCTTTGTTTTGAGGGCCGGCGCCGGCTTGTCCGGTATTTCCCTGGGCGCGGGCTTTTCCTTGGCCGTTGCCTTGGGTTTGGGCTTGGGCGCGGGCTTGGCCGGTTTCGCGGCGGCCTTGGTGGTGGTGCGATTCGACAGGCCCAGACGGTGGACCTTGCCGATCACCGCGTTACGGGTCACGCCGCCCAGCTCCTTGGCGATCTGGCTGGCGCTCTGGCCTTCGCCCCACATTTTCGTCAGGGTCGCTACACGTTCTTCGGTCCAGGACATAATGCCTCCGTCATAATTATACCCCCCTGATGGCGCAGAACCTGCGCCCCGTGGTTTCCGACAAGCAAGGGAGGGGGCCATTTCGATGTTCCCCCTATTGTAAACCTTATACGCCGAGATACAAGGGCAAGCTATGTGCCCGTTTCCGCCTGCGTCAGCCGGTCAAGCCGCAAGCGGTCGCGGCCATCGCTTAGCCGGTAGAGCGAGCCGAAAGCCGCCATCAGCACCCCCAGCCCGGTCGAGCCGCCAATCAGGAACATCACCAGCAACTGGTATTTCACGGCCTCGGTCGGTTCCACGCCGGACAGGATCTGGCCGGTCATCATACCGGGCAGCGACACAACCCCCGTGGCCGCCATCGAATTGATGATCGGCATGAACCCCGAACGCAAGGCGCGGCGGGTGAAGGGGCGCATGGCCTCCCATTTGGTGGCGCCCAGCAGAAGCTGTGCCTCTATCGCCGGTTTCTCGCGTTTGACGCTGGTGTGCAGGGTGTCCAGCGCCAGACTGATGCCGGTCATGGCATTGCCCAGCACCATCCCCAGAAGCGGCAGGGAATAGCGCGGGCCCCACCACGGCTCCGGCCGGATCATGGCGGACAGGCCGATAACCGTAATCGTGATTGCCGCCACCGCCATCGCCCCCGTGCCGATCCCGTAGCCCCAGAAACCGGCGATCTTGCGGTCCTGGCGCGAACGGATTTCCCGACCGGCAAACAGCAGCATGAACAAGGCCACCCCCGCCGTCAGCCACGGGGACTGGATGGCGAACAGGCTTTTGAGCAGATACCCCACCAGCAACAGCTGCACGACCATGCGCAACATGGCCACGGCAAGACGCCGTTCCAGCCCCAGTTTCAGCCAGATCGACAGGGCGCCGTTCAGGACCAGAAACCCCGAGGCAATCACCAGATCCCAGTAGCTGAGCGCGATATATCCGTCCATTACCCGACCTCCTGCAAACGGCCGTCTTCCAGATGCAACTGCCTGTCGGCCATGCGGCGCGGCTGGTCGGGGTCATGCGTAACCATCAGGATCGAAAGCCCCTCGGCCAGACGGGTTTTCAGCAAGGCCTCCACCGCGGCCGTGCTGGCCTGATCCAGCGCCGCTGTCGGCTCGTCCAGCAGCAGGACCTCGGGGCGGATTTCCAGGGCGCGCAACAGGGCGAGGCGGTGGCGCTCGCCGGTGGACAGGCGCGCGACCTCCCATGCCATTGCCTCGGGGTTCAGATTCAGCGCCGGCAGCAGCTTGCCGGTGGCCTCGGGGTCGCGGAAATGCGGGCCGACATGATCCAGCCACCAACCGCTTTCCGCCGGCAGCATCCCGACGCGGCGCCGCCATTCCGGCGCACCGGCCGCCGCGCGGTCCAGCGTTGCGGTGCGCACATCGCCCGTATTCGGATCCAGATCGACAATCGCGCGCATCAGCACCGACTTGCCGACCCCCGAGGGGCCGGTGATGGCCACGCACTCCCCGTCTGCCACGCGAAACGACACGGGGCCGATGAAAAGACGGGTCAGATTTTGAACATCCAGCAAGGGCGCACCGTCGGGAAAACGAAAAGGGTAATTAGAACTACTAAACCGGTTTAGTGGTTTAGTCACGCCGATTGTCCCGCGCCCCGCCATGCGCCCCCAGATTGACTTGGGGGCAGCATTGGGGCATGAACCGGATATGCCCATCTGCGCGGTTACAGGTGGGTGTTTTCTTTTGGAACAACCGCAGGAGTATTTGACGTGATTAGCCCCGTTTTGCCGACCTACGCACGGGCGCCGCTTTCCTTCGTGAAAGGCGATGGCCCCTGGCTGGAGACCGAGGATGGAACGCGCTATCTGGACATGGGGGCCGGCATTGCCGTGAATTCCCTTGGCCACGCGCACCCCAAACTCGTTGCCGCGCTGGAAGGTCAGGCACGACGACTCTGGCATACGTCCAACCTGTATGACATCCCCGGACAGCGGGCGCTGGCGGAACGGCTGGTGGAGCATACCTTTGCCGACACGGTGTTTTTCACCAACTCCGGCACGGAATCGACCGAAGCGGCCGTGAAAATGGCGCGCAAGTATTTCGACCACGCCGGACAGCCGGAACGCAACCGGATCATCACCTTCGAAGGCTCTTTCCACGGGCGCACGCTGGGGATGATCTCGGCCGCAGGGGCGGAAAAACTGACCAAGGGCTTCGGGCCGTTGCTGGAAGGCTTCGACCACGTTCCCTTTGGGGATATGGAGGCGCTGAAAGCCGCCATCACCCCGCAAACGGCCGCAATCATGCTGGAACCGGTGCAGGGCGAGGGCGGCATCCGTCCCTTCCCCGAAGCCGACCTACAAGCCATTCGCGCCCTGTGTGACGAAAACGGCCTGCTGCTGATCCTGGATGAAATCCAGACGGGGGTCGGGCGCACCGGCAAGCTGTTCGCGCATGAATGGGCCGGGATCACGCCCGACATTATGGCCATTGCCAAGGGTATCGGCGGGGGCTTTCCGCTGGGCGCCTGTCTGGCCACCGAACACGCGGCGGCCGGTATGACGGCGGGCACGCATGGCACCACCTTTGGCGGCAATCCGATGGCCTGCGCCGTCGGCTGCGCGGTGATGGACGAGGTAACCTCGGACGGGTTTCTTGACACCGTCAACCGCGTTTCCGGACATCTGCGGCAGGGGTTGGAAGGGCTGGTCGCCCAACACCCCGACGTATTCGAAAACGTGCGCGGCGAGGGGCTGATGATCGGCCTCAAATGCAAGGCCCCCAATGCGGATATCATCAACGCCGGCTATGACGCGCATCTTCTGACGGTACCGGCGGGGGATAACGTGATCCGCCTGCTGCCGCCGCTCAACATCACCATCGACGAAATAAACGAGGCGCTGAAACGTCTCGATCAGGCGGCCGTGGCCGTGGAGGAAACCCTATGAACGACTTTCTGGACATCCATAAAACCCCGGCCGCCGACCTGCGGGACATGATCGAAAACGCCCGCCGGATGAAGGACGCGCGCAAGGGGCTGCCCAAGGGCACGCCGGACGCGGAACAGCCGCTGGCCAACCACATGGTGGCGCTGATATTCGAGAAACCCTCGACCCGCACCCGCG
>JALWQC010000378.1 GCA_027080755.1 Paracoccaceae bacterium | reverse complement strand
GGGTAACGTCTTGACGCGGGGGGATGCAACGGCGATAGAACAGGGATGGCACAACCACCGATACTGACCCTTTCCGATATCATGCTTACCTTTGGCGGCAATCCGCTGTTCGAGGGGCTGAACCTGTCCATCCACCCCGAGGAACGCATCTGCCTTGTGGGGCGCAACGGATCGGGCAAATCGACCTTGCTGAAAATCATGGCCGGTCTGGTAGAGCCCGACGCGGGCGAGGTCTTCCGCCGCCCCGGCACGGCCATTGCCTATATGGAACAGGACCCGGACCTAAGCGGCTTTGCCACCCTTGGCGAATATGCGCTGTCGGGGCTGGAGCCTTCGGAATTCTACAAGGTGGAAATCGCGATGGAGGGGATCAAGCTGAACCCCGAACAGGCACCGGCGCAGGCCTCGGGGGGGGAACGGCGGCGCGCGGCGCTGGCGAAACTGCTGGCGGCGGATGCGGATCTGTTGTTGCTGGACGAGCCGACGAACCATCTGGACATCGAGGCCATCGCCTGGCTGGAGGACCATCTGAAATCCACGCGGCAATCCTATGTTATCATCAGCCACGACCGCGCCTTTCTGCGCAACCTGACGCGCAGCACGCTGTGGGTGGATCGCGGGCAGGTGCGGCGGCTGGACAAGGGGTTCGAGCATTTCGAGGGATGGCGCGACAAGACCTTCGAGGACGAGGACATGCAGCGCCACAAGCTGGACCGCCTGATAAAGGCCGAGGGCCGCTGGGCGGTGGAGGGGATCTCGGCGCGGCGCAAACGCAACATGGGGCGGGTGCGGCGCCTGCAGGACATGCGCCAGGGGCGGTCCGAACAGATCCTGCGCGCCGGCACGGCCAAAATGGCGTTTGAGAGCGGGCCGAAATCGGGCCGTCTGGTGGTGGATGCCAAGGATATCGCCAAGGCCTACGGTGACAAGACAATCGTGCGGGATTTCAGCCTGAAGGTGCAGCGCGGCGAACGTATCGCGCTGGTCGGGCCGAACGGGGTGGGCAAAACCACGCTGCTGAACATCCTGATCGGCAAGGAAGCCCCCGACAGCGGCACGATCCGGCTGGGCACCAATCTGATACCGGCGGTGTTTGACCAGAACCGCGCCGCGCTCGACCCGTCCGCCACGCTTTGGGACAGCCTGACCAACGACAAGGAACTGGGCGTATCGGGCAAGAACGACCAGATTCTGGTGCGCGGCAAGCCCAAGCATGTGGTCGCCTATCTGAAGGAATTCCTGTTTTCGGAAAAACAGGCCCGCAGCCCGATTTCGGCCCTCTCGGGCGGGGAAAAGGCGCGGTTGTTGCTGGCAAAACTGATGGCGCAGGAAAACAACCTGTTGATTCTGGACGAGCCGACGAATGATCTGGATGTGGAAACGCTGGATCTGCTGCAGGAACTGATCGACGATTACGAGGGCACGGTGCTGCTGGTCAGCCATGACCGCGATTTTCTGGACCGTGTCGCCACCACCACCATCGCGATGGAGGGCGACGGCCGCGCCACGGTTTACGCCGGCGGCTGGTCCGATTACCGCGCGCAACGCAAGGAACAGGCAAAACCGGCCGCCAAGCCGGCGAAAAAGGCCAAAACCGCCGCGCCGGCGCCAAAACCCGCGCCCAAACCCAAAGCGCAAGGGCTGTCCTTCAAACAGGAACACCGCCTGAAGGAACTGCCCGCCATCATCGCCCGGCTGGAGGCCGAGATCGCCAAACTGGAAGAGGTCCTTGCCGATCCGGAACTGTTCACCAGGGCACCGGCCAAATTCGAAAAGGTCAGCACCGGTCTGGCCGAACGCCAGGAGGCCCTCTCTGCCGCCGAAGAGGAATGGCTGGAACTGGAAGATATGAAACAGGGGGATTGATGACACAGCCGGAAAAGCAAAACCTGTTGATATGGGGCACCTGTTCCACACGCGACGCTTTTCCGCGCAACGAGGGACCGGAGCGCCATATCGATTACGTTGCCCAAAGCACGCTGGCGGCCCTGCC
This sequence comes from Paracoccaceae bacterium, assembly GCA_027080755.1. Taxonomy (GTDB): domain Bacteria; phylum Pseudomonadota; class Alphaproteobacteria; order Rhodobacterales; family Rhodobacteraceae; genus NORP23. Next base: position 1,549 of record JALWQC010000378.1, on the reverse strand, counting down.
GGCCTGTCCGGTCAGTGAATTCGATGCCCTGATAGAGGCACAACCAAACCCGCCCTTTGACCGGAAATGCACACTGGAAGGGGCCCACGCCCACCCGGGCTTTCGTGAACGGCTGGCGCGGGCGGATATTTTCGTGCTCGACCTGATCTATGAAAACCGCGGCTTTATGGTGAAAAAATCCACCTATAATCTGGTGCCCTATTCCTATGTCATGGAAAACATCGAACAGCCGCTGAAAAAGGCCGGCTACCGCAGCTACCGCGAGTTTCTCGGCCCTACTCGCAAGCTGTATTTTACCTCGGGGCTCAAAATGCTGGCGGATATGCTGAAGGGGTTCGACGGCCCCGTGGTCCTGAACGAGGTCTACGCCGCCAAACGGTTTGACGACGGCAGCAAGCCTCGCCACCGCACAAGGCTGATGAACGGCAACCTGAAAAAACTGTATGCCATGTTCAAACAGGAAATCACCCCCGATCTGGTCGTTACTTACGACGAAAGCCAGCTGATCGCCCGCAAACACGGGCATCAATGGGGGCGGGGCTCATATCATTTCATCGACAGTTTTTACGACATCCTGCCGCAACAACTGGAAACGCATTTCGGATTTCGGGTTTAGTCCCCGACAAAGCGCACGGCGCCGATGTGGTCCAGATTGCGGTTGCGCTGTGCGTAGTCGATGCCGTAGCCAACCACGAATTTGTCGGGAATTTCAAAGCCGGTCCAGTCGGCGGTGATGTCCACCTCGCGGCGTGAAGGCTTGTCCAGCAGGGCGCAGATCTTCATGCGTTTGGGATTGCGGGTGCGCAGCATTTCGGTCACCTGTTTCATGGTGTAGCCGGTGTCGATGATGTCCTCGACCAGCAGGACGTCGCGCCCCTCTATTTCGCCGCGGATGTCTTTGAGGATACGCACCTCGCGGCTGCTTTCGGTGGAATTGCCGTAGGAGGAGGCCTCCAGAAAGTCGATCTCGCAGGGGAGGTCCAGCTCGCGCACCAGATCGGCGATGAACATGAAAGAGCCGCGCAGCAGCCCGATCACCACCAGTTTGTCGGTATCGGCAAAATAGGCGGAAATGTCCTTGGCCAGCGTTTCCACCCGCGCCGCGATCGCCTTGGCCGAGATCATCTCGTCAATTACGTAATTAGAATGGTCCATACCCTTGCCCTTTCGTTTGACAATACCTTATTACACTTTCAACCGGTTGCACCGCGACAAACACGCCCGCCCGGGCATTTAACAGAAGACAGAGCCATGCCGACCCACGCCGAAAAACGCAAAATGCCTTACAGCGCGCAACAGATGTATGATCTGATTGCGGATGTAAATGCCTATCCGCAATTTCTGCCGTGGTGCGTGGGGGCGCGCATCCGCAAGCGCTCCCTGCTGCCCGACGGGGCCGAGGTGATGGAGGCCGATCTGGTTATTTCCTTCAAGCTGTTCCGGGAAAAATTCGGCTCGCGCGTGACGCTTTACCCGGACGAGCGGCGCATTGACGTTGCCTATCTGGACGGGCCGTTCCGCTATCTGAACAACCACTGGAAATTCACCG
>JALWQC010000377.1 GCA_027080755.1 Paracoccaceae bacterium | reverse complement strand
GCGCACCACCGCCCCGTTTTGCCGTATGCGCACCAGATAGGCCTCGCTGTCCTCGCCCAGCGGCACATCCATGCCCAGCCAGACGTCGCCCTCTATGCGCGTGCGCCGGATCCAGCGGAACACCTCGCCGTCGCGGCGCAAATGGGCCGGCGCATAGGGGCGCAACCCCACCCCCTGCGCCGTGAACAACAGATGCGCATAGGCCGCATCGTCATAGGGCAGGGTCGCCGCCCCGATCCGGTAATGCCGCTCCAGCCCCCGCGCCGAGGCCGGCATCTCCACCTGCTCAACCGCCTGATCCAGCAGGATAAAATCCGTTCCGGCCGCATAGCTGTCGGGGATCAGGAACTCGGTCCCCGCCTGCCCGCGCAGCAGTTTTGACAGCCGGTAACGCCCCGGGCCCAGCAGAACGGCGTCGCAGAACTGGAACACCTCCCAGTCCCCGCCCGTGGTGCGCAGCGCCGCGCGGTTGGCCCCGTTCAGGACCTCCGCTTCGGGGCGCGACTGCAGAACCCCCGCGGCCAGTTGCACCTCTACCCCGACATTCTGCCAGCGGTCCGGCGCCCCGCGCGCCAAGGAACCGGCCAGCGCGCCGACAACGGCCCGCGTCCCCAGATCCCGGTTCAGCGTATAGCCATAGTCCGCCGCCGCCGAATAGACCGCCACCCGCCCGGGCCAGGGATCCCCCGCCGCCAGCACATAGGGCGCATGGGGCACCTCGTCCCCGCGCAGCAGCGGCAGCTCCAGCAGCTCCGCATACAGCGGGCCGAACTGTGGCAGATCGGGGCGCGGACGCGGGGCGACATCGCGGTTGCGCGGCGCATACACCCCGCGCTCCACCCGCACGCCCGAGACACGCCGGAAACCGGATTCCTCCACCTTTTCAAGGCGATACTCCGCCCCCTCCAGGGTGACAACATCCCCCGCCATCAGCCCCGATTCCGAGGGCGGCAGCACCAGATCCACCCCGTCCCGGGCAATGCGCGATTCCGCCAGCCAGCGTTCGGCAATCCCCGCCGCCTCGCCCGGCAGCAAGGCCATCGGCAGGTTGGACACGCTGACATGCGCCCCCGTTTCATCGGGAAAGACATGTTCCGCCGCCCCGTTCTGATAGGCGTTTTCCCCGTCCACATAGCCGATCCGCACCCGTCCGGCGGTCTCGGCCTCGGGGGCGCGCAAACGGGCGGGGTTTTCCCCCTCGCCTGCCACCAGAAACGCCGGATCCAGATCGGCCACAGGGCGGGCGTTGCGCATGGCAAACACCAGCTTCCCGTCGCGCTCCACCGCATCGAAACCATAGGCCAGCATCAGGGGTTGCAGACTGGCCCGCGCCGATTCCGCGTCGCCGATAACATAGCCCCGCACCAGCGCATAGAGGCGCGACACATCGACAGAATCCACCCCGCCCCGCGCGCAAATCTCCGCCACCACCGAGCCCAGCGAGGGCAAATGCACCCGCCCCGAGATCCAGTGCCCCCGCGCGAATTTCCCCCCGTCGGACCAGGTGGAAAGCTGCTCGGGGAAGGCCGGATAAGGGCGCGCATCCCAGGCCCAGACATGGGCGCGCGTCACGTCAACCATGCGCCCGTCATACAGGCTGGCCGCCGGATTGTTGGCCGGATCGCTCCAGTATCCCAGCACCGCCTGCAAATAGCGGTGCTGGACCAGATCGTCCCGCGCCCCGCTGGAATAATAGGGCAGCCCCGATTCCACCGATACCGAATCGACAAACATATTCGGCTGGTTGGTGCCCTTGTCCACGGCCGGACAGCCCAGCTCGGTAAACCAGACCGGTTTGCTGGCGGGCATCCAGTCGCTCGGCACGCTGGCCCGCTGCCCGCCGATGCGGTCGAAATGCTGGTCCCCCCACCAGTGGCGGATGTCCTTGTAACGATAGACCCAGTCCTCGCCGTAGGCCCCGTCCACAATCGGCGTGCGGATCTGCGCGTCGCGGTCGGCGGCGCTGGCATAATACCAGTCATAGCCCTCGCCCCCCTCGATATTGCCCTGCAAATACGCCAGATCGTAGACAGACTCCGCCTGGTCCAGCTGCCCGGGATCGTCGCGCCAGTCCGACAGCGGCATATAATTGTCGATACCGATGAAATCGATATCCGGATGCGCCCACAACGGATCGAGGTGGAAATACACGTCCCCCGAGCCATCCTGCGGGTGATAGCCGAAATACTCCGACCAGTCCGCCGCATAGCCGATCTTGCAGTCCGGCCCCAGAACCGCGCGCACATCCGCCACCAGCCGCACCATTTCCGCCACGGCCGGAAAGCCGTTGTTTGCGTCGCGCAACTGCAACAGGGACCGCATTTCGGAGCCGATGCAGAACGCCTCTACCCCGCCGGCAGCGGCGCACAGATGCGCATAATGCAGGATAAAGCGGCGATAGGACCATTCCGCCGGCCCGCTATACACCACGCCGTTGCCTGTGGCGCTGAAATCCGCCGGCTCGGCCGTGCCGAAAAACGCCGCAACCTCGGCCTGCACGGCGGCGCTGCCGTCCGGACTACCGGCCACCTGCGGCGCCTTGCTGGCCGTAATCCGCCCACGCCAGGGCACGGCGGGTTGCTCGCCACTGTCGGACCAGGGGTCGGGGCGCCCGTTGCCTGCCAGAATATCCATCAGCATGAACGGATAAAACATCACCGCCTTGCCCCTGCCCTGTATCTGCGCAATCGCCTGCAAAACAGAGCGGTCCGCCGGCGTCCCGCCAAAGGCCGGCCGCCCGTCCACCTGCCCGATCACCCCCGCATCGCCCCGCGCCACGCCCGAGACTTCCCAGGGCATGCTGTCGCCATCAACCTCGCGCTGCTCGACTTTGGGCTGCACCGTGCAATCGCCACAACGCAAATCGTCCCCGAACCAGCTGACCACCAGCGACACCGATTCACAGGCCGGCAGATCCTGCCCCAGCATGTCCAACGATCGCACCAGATCCGTTTCCCCCGAAACCCCGTGCACATTGGCCGCGCGGCTGACGCCCTTGTCCAGCGGATAGACCACCGGATCGCTCGCCAGCGCATATTCCCCCGTCCCCGGAATCAGCGCCACCGCACGCAGCAGATCGGCGGCTTCGGGCGTGGGGTGCGTGCTGGCGGGCTTGCGAATCACCTCGAAGGTGAATTGCGGAATCCGGTTGCCGAAACGGCCCAGATCCAGATCCTCGAACACGATATAGGCCGTGCCGCGATAGGCCGGCGCCGCCCCCTCTACCGCGACAATCAGCGGATCGGGCAACTGGGAGTCATCCCCCCGATAAAGGCGCGTATTCAGCCCCTCCAGCGCGATTTCCTTGCCGTCGGCCCAGACCTTGCCCAAGCGGGTGATTTCCCCCTCGCACAGGGCAATCGCCAGCGACACGGAATAGGAATACTGCCGCGTTTCCGGCCCGCCCGTGCCCTTGCCACCGCCCGAAATGTCCAGATTTTCGCGAAATCGGGTCGCCCAGATGATCTGGCCCGCAACCCGCATCCCCCCGAAAATCCGCGGGATCCCCGCCCCCTCGCGCGCGCCCGTCAAACGGAAGTTTTCCACC
>JALWQC010000376.1:451-3576 GCA_027080755.1 Paracoccaceae bacterium | reverse complement strand
GGCGGGGGCGTCGAACGCGTGGAGCGCGGCACCGTCGCGCGCGGCCGCCGGCGGCACCCTTCTGGCCAATGACCCGCACCTGAAACTCGAGGCACCGGCGGTCTGGTATCTGGCGCGGCTGGAATTTTCCAACGGCGGGGCCATTGGCGGCACGATTCCGGGCATTCCGGGAATTCTGGTCGGGCGCAACGCCGATCTGGGCTGGGGGCTGACCTCCAGCTATCTGGACGACCAGGATCTGGTGATGGAGCAGCTGAACCCGCAAAACCCGCTGGAATACCGCACGCAAAGCGGATTCGAGCCCTTCCGCACCAAGGATATCCTGATCGACGTAAAGGGCGAGGTCTCCGTCCCCCGTCAACTCCGCTGGAGTCGCAACGGCCCTGTCATTCCGTCCAGCCAGTTCAACCTGTCCGCCGTCACCCCGCCCAACCATGTGGCCACGCTGCAATGGGTGGCGCTGACGTCAAAGGACACCTCTGTCGAGGCGGCGCTGAAGCTGATGCGGGCCCATTCGATCACGGATGCGGTGGCCGTGGCGCAGAAATTCGTCAGCCCGTCCAACAACATCACCCTGGCCGACAAGGACAATATCGCGCTGGTGGCCGCCGGCCGTATGCCGATCCGCAATGCGGAACATCCGACACGGGGGCGGATGCCCTCGCCCGGGTGGATCGACGCCAGCACATGGCAGGGCTTTTACGATTTCAGCGAGAACCCGCAGGTCTACAACCCCGAAAGCGGCATCGTCGTCAACACAAACAACAAGATCGTGGAGCGCCCCTTCCCGCGCCACTTCAGCTATGACTGGGGCGACACGCAGCGCATCCAGCGGGCGACGAACCTGCTGAACGCGCGGCAATACCACACGCTGACCAGCTTTATCGACATCCAGACCGACACGGTATCGATCACCGCGCGCACCCTGTTGCCGCTGATTGCCCGCGACATCTGGTGGACCGGCGCCCCTGCCCCGGCCAACACCCCCGAGGCCAAGCGCCAGCATGTGCTGGAACTGCTGGCCAACTGGAACGGGGAAATGGGGCTGCACGACCCCGAGCCGCTGATCTACATGGCCTGGACCCGCGCCCTGCAACGGCGCCTGACGGTGGACGAGCTGGGCAATATGGCCGATGAATTCACCCGCATCAATCCGGTGTTTCTGGAACGGGTGTTCCGCAACACCGACGGCGCGGCCGAATGGTGCGACATCCGCCAGACAACCCCCGTGGAAACCTGCCGCGAGATTTCCAGCCTGGCGCTGGATGACGCGCTGCTGTGGCTGGAGGAAACCTATGGCCCCAACGTCGGGCGCTGGCGCTGGGGGGCGGCGCATCAGGCGGTGCATCAGTCCAGCCTGCTGGGGCGGATTCCGGTGTTGTCCTGGTTTGCCAATATCCATCAGGAAACGCCGGGCGGGGACAATACGCTTTTGCGCGGCTCCACCCGCGGCTATGGCAGCGCGCCCTTTACCAATGTCCACGCCAGCGGCTTTCGCGGGGTCTATGACTTCGGGGATCCCGACAGCTCGGTCATGATTGCGTCCACGGGGGAATCGGGGCATTTCCTGTCGCGCCATTATGACGACCTGTCGGTCCTGTGGCGTCAGGGGCAGTATATTCCCATGTCGCTCGATCCCGCCCGCGCGCGCGGCGGGGCCGTCGGGGTGACGGTGCTGTCGCCGCGCTAGGATCAGGACCATAAAAAACGGGGCCGCAGACCGCGACCCCGTTGCGACTCAAAACCGGCGGGAATTAATCCACAAAGGCCTTTTCGATGACGAATTCGCCCGGCTCGGAATTGGCGCCCTCTTTCATGCCCGCATCCAGACACAGCTGTTTGTGGTCCTTGAGCATCGCCATGGACCCGCAGATCATCACCCGGTCGTTTTCCGCTGTCATCGGCGCGCCGGTCATCTCGGCAAAACGGCCGTCGCGGATCCAGTCGGTCATGCGGCCGGTCAGCTCGCTGTCCTCGCGCGTGGTGGTGCCGATATAGCGCAGCTTGTCGCCCACCACCTCGGACAGCAGTTCGTCATTGGCGATTTCTTCCATCAGATGCTTGCCGTAATCCAGTTCCTTCAGCTCGCGGCAGGTCTGGGTCAGGATGACCTCGTCAAACTTGTCATAGGTTTCGGGATCGCGGATCACGCTGGCAAAGGGGGCGATGCCGGTGCCGGTGGAAAACAGCAGCAGGCGCTTGCCCGGGATCAGCGCGTCATGCACCAGCGTGCCGGTGGCCTTGGGGCGCAACAACACATCGTCCCCCACCTTCATGTGCTGCAATTTCGAGGTCAGCGGCCCGTCCGGCACCTTGATGGAGTAGAATTCCAGATCCTCGGCCCAGTTGGGCGAGGCGATGGAATAGGCCCGCAACAAGGGCTTGTCGCCGTTTTCCAGCCCGATCATGGCAAATTCCCCGGAACGGAACCGGAAAGAGGCCGGCCGCTCGCAGCGGAAAGAAAACGTCTTGTCCGTCCAGTGCCGGACCTCGGTCACTTTCAAAAAATCGATCCCGCGATAGGCTTTGGGCAGTTCTTCCGACATATGGCATCCTTTCAACTTGATTATGTGGCGTATACTGGCAAACAGATGCCGATAAAACCCCGAATTCCGCTGTGATCTGCCACAGGGCGGGGCGCTTCACATTGACCTACCTCAAAAACTCGGGTAAAGGGCAGACATTCGTATGAACCACGATCTGGTGGTTCGGGTCGCTCTGGTATCCGCGGCCGTTACAAACGCCGCAACAGACGGAAAAACATGACAAGCTTTACAGATTTAGCACTGGACCCCAAGGTCCTGAAGGCCGTAGCCGAAACCGGTTACACCACCCCCACCCCCATCCAGGCCGAGGCCATCCCCCACGCGCTGCAAGGGCGCGACGTTCTGGGCATTGCGCAGACCGGCACGGGCAAGACGGCCTCTTTCACGCTGCCGATGATCACCATGCTGTCCAAGGGCCGTGCCCGGGCGCGTATGCCGCGATCGCTGGTGCTGGCCCCGACGCGGGAACTGGCGGCGCAGGTGGCCGAGAATTTCAAGGAATACGCCAAATATTCCAAGCTTTCGATGGCGCTGCTGATCGGGGGCGTCAGCTTCAAGGATCAGGACCGCCTGATCGAT
>JALWQC010000376.1:0-441 GCA_027080755.1 Paracoccaceae bacterium | reverse complement strand
GATCATGGTGATCGACGAAGCCGACCGCATGCTGGACATGGGCTTTATTCCCGACATCGAACGCATTTTCAAACTGACACCCTTCACGCGCCAGACGCTGTTCTTTTCCGCCACAATGGCGCCGGAAATCACGCGGGTAACGCAGGAATTCCTGCATAATCCGGTGCGTGTCGAAGTGGCGCGCCAGGCGACCACCTCGGAAACCATCGAGCAGGCCGTTTGCATGGTCACCCCCTCGCGCAAGGACCGCGGCCCGAAGGAAAAGCGCGACACCCTGCGCGCGCTGATCAAGGCCGAGGGCGACACGCTGACCAACGCCATTATTTTCTGCAACCGCAAGCGGGATGTGGATATCGTGGCGAAATCGCTGAAAAAATACGGGCTGGACGCGGCCCCGATCCACGGGGATCTGGACCAGTCGCTGCGCACGCAGATCCTGAC